>JBBQKO010000282.1:0-5443 GCA_038327005.1 Chitinophagales bacterium
GAAGTTCAGGAGGCTTTGGCGGTTTTGGAGGAGGTAGTTTTGGGGGAGGTGGAAGCAGCGGAAGCTGGTAAAAAAAATTGAAATACAAAAAAATCCCGGCTGTTAATAGCCGGGATTTTTTATCCTTATTAATGTCTTTTCACTTCCATTTTAGTTAAAAACCTTTCTGATATATTCTGCGGCTTCTCCCGGTTTTGCCCTGGATATTTTGTTCAGGCCGGCTTTAAATGCGGGATCCGTATACGCTTTAAATTGCTCAGGAATAAACCCCCTGAAATTAATGATATAGTCTACTCCTTTCTTAATTTTTGCCACATCCGTTAACTTCATCAGGTAATCACAAAAAGCATCTGTCATTTCTATTTTTTCCTGGTTTGGAGGAGCTTCATTATACCTGTTTGCAATAAAATCAAAATCAGCTTCGGTGCCATTTTCAATTAAGATTGAACTGATTATTTCGTCTAATGAACCTTTTGCATCACTACTATATTTTTTTGCCAGTTCATATGATTTTGCTGGTTCCAATACACTTAGGCCTTCCAATGCGGCACCGGCAACATTGTAGGAGGAGTCACTTACAAATTTATTGAATAGGGGTTGATATTTCACATCTTTGGTTGCAGACAGAAATCTCAAAGCTGCTGCCTTTGTCTTTTTAGTTTTTTCATTATTGGCAATTGATTCAATGGCAGAAATCACTTTTGGATCTTCTGCAAATTTTAATTTAGACAAGCGTTCGATTGTTGATGTACGTAAGCCGGAAAATTTATCATTTAACCCAAGCGATAATTCAGCCATCTTATTTTGATCGAAAAAATCAAGCGTCTCTTTTCTATCCAGGTAATTGGGTGCATGTTGATATTGGAATGTGAAATTTTCAGCGGTCTTGTTATCTGTTTTTTCCCATAGCAATACTTTATCAGCATCTACATTTACAAGGTCGGGGTTTACAGCGGATTCAAAAGCGAAAGTATCGGCTTTGTTTTCCATCCATACATTGTACCGTTTTTTATCATTGCCTGTATATATTTCAATGGCAATAGGCAACTTGAATATCTTGTCACCGGGTTGTATTTGTTTAATATAAACAAACTGTTTTTCTGCACTTGCATCATACTTATAACTGATGTCTACTTTTGGATGTCCGCTGCTGTAATACCATTGATTCCAAAACCAATTCATGTCTTTACCCGTAATTTCTTCAAAGGCCAATCGTAGCTGACTTGCTTCGCCTGATTTATATTTGTTAGTATTTAAGTAATTGTTGAGCGATTTAAAAAAGGCCTCATCACCTACATAGTTGCGCAACATGTGTAGTATTCGGCCTCCTTTATTATAACTCACCGCATCAAACATATCTTCTTTATCTCCATACCTGAATCGAACTAAATCTTTTTTCTCACTACCGCTTTGAATATAGCCCTGCATATCTTCCAGGTTATGTTCATCGGCCGCATCTTTTCCATACTTATATTCGTCCCATAAATATTCACTATAATTAGCGAAGCTTTCATTAACGGTTAAGTTACTCCAGCTTTCTGCCGTTACAAGGTCACCAAACCATTGGTGAAATAATTCATGGGCAATGGTTTCTTCCCAACTATTGCCATCTGTTAACTGCCGTGCATTTTGATAAGCACTTTCCTGGTGTAAGGTTGCCGTTGTATTTTCCATGGCTCCACTTACATAGTCCCTTCCTACCATTTGTGCGTATTTTGCCCATGGATATTCATATCCAAGTTTATTGGAAAAAAAACTGATCATCTCTGGTGTATTACCAAATACGCCTCTTGCATAAGGTGCTTCTTTTTTCTCTACATAGTAGCTTACTTCCTTCCCTTTCCAGGCGTCTTTAATAATGGCAAAATCACCCACGCCCATAAAAAACAGGTAAGGTGCATGTGGCTGATCCATCTTCCAATAGTCTGTCCTGGTGCCATCACTGTTCTTTTTTTGACTGATCAGTAATCCGTTGCTGAGGGTCACATATTTTTCCGGTACCGTCATACTAATCTCTTCTGTTGATTTTTGATTGGGCTTATCAATGGTAGGCATCCATACACTGTTGGCCTCCGTTTCACCTTGCGTCCATATCTGTACCGGTTTGTCTTTATCTTCGCCCATGGGGTTTATAAAGTACAAGCCTTTTGCACCGGTAATTGCCGCACTTCCTTCTACTTTCAGTTCATTGGGTTTAGACGTATAGGCAATATATACAGTATAATTTTCACCTCCTTTATAAGGTCTATCTAATGTTATAAACAATTGCATTCCATTATAGGAATACTTTACTGCTGATTTGGAAGTACCCTTCAGTATAGCCACTTCTTTAATATCCATCCCTTTTGCATCTAATGTTAAAGAGTCTGTAGAATAAAAGTGGGGTTTTAATGTTATCCATGCTTTTCCATACATCCATGATTTAGTGTAATCAAATTTTACTTCCAGCTTTGTGTGAACGAGGTCATTAACTTTTGTGTAGCTCTCACGGTATATTTTTTTCCATGAACTGTCTTTTATTTTAGTAGCAACCTGGGATTGTACTGTACTTATCCCGAAAAGAATAACGATAAATGCCATTAATTTCTTCATATTATAATTAAAATTTGCTGTAAAAATAGGAGTACTGTTGTTAAAGAGGAACGAATTTTATCATAAATGGCAAATCCATAACTATAATAAGTAGTTTTGTAACCAAAGCAAATTAAGCATGAAGCATTTACATTTTGGACTTCTGACACTTTTTCTTTTTATTGTTTCTTTCTCTGGTATATCAGCTCAGCAAAATCATTTTATATATATCCAAACGGAAAATAGACAGGCTTTTTATGTAAAGCTTGATGAAAAGATTTATAGCTCTTCTGGATTAGGGTACTTGATATTACCAAAGTTGAAAGACGGAGCATATCGGCTTTTGATTGGGTTTCCTAAAAGTGAATGGGAGGAGCAGAGTATTGATTGTGTAGTGAATAATGATGCAGGCTACCTACTGAAAAATTTTGAGTATAAAGGCTGGGGGTTGTTGAATTTGCAAACCCTTGGTGTAGTAATGTCGGGGCAAAGTGGCAAAGCGATCAAAGAGGAAGTAATAACCAAAACGGATGCTTTTTCCAATATGCTTTCCAATGTGGTGAATGATTCTACTATCAGGCAAACGGAAATAGTGAAGGAGGAAGTAAAGAAAATGCCTGAAAATGAAACAGTTAAAGAGGTAATACAAAAGCCAAAAGAAGAAATAGAAGCTAGAGGTGGGGGCAGGTCAGATACTGTGAATACAAAAAATGTAGAAATAAGCAAGACTTCAAATGAACAGCAGGGAATTCCTACGAATAACATGAGGTCATCAATTATCCGGAGCTTAATTAACAAAAATGCGGATGGTACTGAAATGGTATTTATTGATGAGGTAAATGGAAAAAGGGATACGGTTAGGGTTTTTATTCCTGTGGACAAGAATTTTTCACCTGGCTTAGCAGAGAAAGCCCAGGAAACTGAAAAGCCAAAAGAAGATGTAAAAGCAGAACCAGTTAAGGAAGTGACTAAGACTAAAGACACAAAGTTTTTGGAAATAGAGATTCCTAATCCGAATACGAAAGCCGAAGTTGTAACACCTGCTGAAAGTAAACCTGCAGAAAATGTTATTGGTAAGGTAGAAATACCCGTAGTAGATGATACACCAATCGAACCGGTTATTAAAAAGACTGCCATGGTAAATTCAGATTGCAAAGCTCTTGCAACGGATGAAGATTTCCTGAAATTACGAAAAAAGATGGCGGCAGCAGATAATGATGATGATATGATAGCACTCTCAAAGAAAATATTTAAAACAAAATGCTTTACGGTAGAACAGGTAAAGAATTTGAGTGTATTGTTTTTAAAAGATGCAGGCAAATATGCATTTTTTGATATGGGGTATGCATTTGTTTCAGATTCACATAATTTCATTTCTCTTCAAAGCCAGTTATCAGAAACATATTACATCAATCGTTTCCAGGTAATGATTCGCCACTAAACTCAGGCTATTAATCAGAAAAATAATGTTTGGACAGGAGGGAATGATAAAATAAAGACGACCCACTATGGCACGTTATTTTATAGAAATCTTTTACAAAGGCACTCATTACTCCGGCTTTCAGATTCAGCAAAATGCCAACTCTGTTCAGGCTGAGGTAGAAAATTCACTCCAGATTTTTTTTAAGACGTCATTTTCTTTAACAGGTTCGTCGCGTACAGACGCAGGAGTTCATGCATTGACTAATTTTTTTCATTTTGATAGCGAAATGCTTTACTCCTACAAAACAGAGAATTTTAACCGGATTATTTATAACCTTAATTCAATATTACCGGATGACATTGTGATTAAAAGGATTTACAAGGTTAATGATGATGCCCATTGCCGGTTTGATGCCATTAGCAGAGAATATAAATATTTTATTTACCAGCATAAAGATCCTTTTCAATCGGACCGGGCATATTATTATCCTTATAAGTTGGACCTAAATAAATTAAATGAAGCGGCACGGGCGCTCTTTTCTTTCCAGGATTTCACCTCTTTTTCGAAACGAAATACACAGGTTCACTCTTTTAACTGCAATATTATTAAAAGTGTGTGGACGATGGAAAAAAGTCTGGTGGTTTATAATGTAATCTCCAATCGTTTTTTACGCGGGATGGTTAAGGGACTGGTGGGCACAATGCTAAAGGTTGGTACCGGAAAAATTTCCATTGACCAATTCTTTGAAATAATAGAAAGTAAGGATTGTGCCACTGCTAATTTTTCGGTACCACCGCAAGGTCTGTTTCTTGTAAATGTTCAATATTGAAGATCTTTTTTCTTTGAACCAGTCTTTAGATTATTACTTTACCGCCATAGGCGTCGCAATTTTATACGTTAGTTTTTTATTGTACAATTTACATTTCAAATTAATTCTCCGTTTTGTGATGCTAAAATCACATAAAAGTTTCAAATTGACAATTCTCTAAAAATGAATGTAGGAAAGCATTTCAGCGATATGGTAATTTAAAACACGTTAAATCTGTTTTTATTTTTATAAAAAACTTTGGTAGTAAACCATATCGCCCTATCTTTGCCGTCCGCTAATAAAAAAGCGAAAAGTTCTTTAAAAATCAACCCAAAAAAGTAAAAGAAATTTCTTTAAAAAAACTTCAAAATAAATTGGGTTGTAGTGCAAACAATCATACTTTTGCACTCCGAAATAAATATCGGGTTTAGTTCTACAAAATATAAAACTAACTTGTTCAGTATCAAATTATTAAAACGAAAGGTTTTAAAAAAAATACTAAATTAGATTTGGTTAATAAAATAGGGTCAGTTACTTTTGCACTCCGATAAAATTGGGGGTCAAATACAACGGCCTTAAAAGTTCTTTGAAAGATTGGAAACAACAGCATGAGACTTCGGTTTCAAAAAGGTAAAAATGCA
>JBBQKO010000283.1:0-5437 GCA_038327005.1 Chitinophagales bacterium
GCTGCACCCGTCGCTATGTTCTTGCGCTCTTACAGGGCTTTAATTTCTTCTGGCCAAAACAACCGCTTGTTTAAATACTTTTTTATTCCCTTTTAAATTAAAGACTTCTGAAAATACGACATACACTCCAGTGGCCAACTGCTGGTTTCGTTCACCTAATCCATCCCAACGAAAACTGCCGGTGGTGCCGCACAAAGCATTTCGCTGAAGATAACGCACCGGTCTTCCTGCTGCGTCAAAAATAGTGATGTTGGCAACATAGCCTGCCTCGGGAAATTTATAATTGATGGTTGCAAAATCATCTTGTCCGTCATTGTCGGGGGATACTATTTCCGGTGATACTTTCAGCTCTCCCTGTAGTCCGTCGTTGATACGATATTGAGAGTTTTTATAGGTGGGTGTTCCATAGCCTGATGAGGTTGCAGCAGAATGCCAGTTGTCGGGTGATTGTGTGGTGGCGTTGTAATCAATTCTTTCCAATGCAACTCCTTTGGGATTATCAATTAATTTGAAATGCCATTTTTCATTGTAATTTAATTCATCCGTTATGGCTCCCTGTGCATTCAATATTACAACGGTGCCTTTATCATTGTTATAGGAAGGCATGGTAGATATCTCTATAATGACATCTAAATTTTGGGCAATAAAATTTGCCTTTACCATTGCTGCACTTTCTGTAATTACTAAAAAGTCTTGTGGAAAAAGTAACTGGCTTTCCGCACTGCATGGTACAATACTACTGATGACGCCACTGCTATTTCTGTTGGCAATATAGGTTTGCTTTAGGTCGATGATTGAATTGCTGCGATTGTATAGCTCAACATAATCGGTACCGTTTGGCGGGGGATTGAATAAAATTTCATTGATTACAATATCCAAGGTTGCTGCAATTTCGCTTAAGCCAACCCTTGCCGTATTTTTATTGCCGATCAAATTACCCACACAATCTGCAATACCGGCAACGGTTATTGTATAAATTTTTTTTCGTACCAAAGGGGCATTCAATTTTAAATGAACCCGGTCAAAGGCGGGCGTGTTTGCTATAGCAACTACTGGTATTCCTACTCCATCACTAATGGTGTAATTACCCGTAGAAGAGGCTTTCACGATATCCAACGGTTCGTCAAAAACCAGCACTATATTTAAACTGTCAATTGCATAGGCTCTCGTTATCCTTGGCGCTTCTTTATCCGGATTCAATCCATCAATTGAATTTCTCTTACCCGGTGAACCACCTCTTAAATCTATACTTGCCTTCCAGTTACTAAATCCGCTACAAGGATTTTTGGTGTCGATCATTTCCAACGTCCAGCCACCATTTTTCTTTAGTTCATTTTGATACCAACTCTCTTTATAATTCACTGAATGAATGATGTTGTTTTGTGCGGATTGTAAAAAAACCTGATCAGCAAAATTATCAAGTGATGGAAAACTGGTTACGATAATTGTTTTACCAAACGCCGACAATGTGCTAGCTGCAGAAGATGAACATACCATCAAAAAACTATCTGGTTGTAAAACATAGTCCGGCATTGGCCCGCTTTGCCCGGTCAAATCTCCAATTCGCCAATCTTTCAAATTGATTGAATGAACAGAAGTGTTTTTTAGTTCGATCCATTCATTGTTAGGCAAACCAATCTGGGGTGTCGGGTCAGCCATGATTTCATTGATTACTATATCGTACTGACTGGCAATATATGGAGCAACATATACAAAGCTGGTTGATCCATTTACCAGTGTGTTTCCTTCGAGATCTTTTACTCCATTTACTACAAGCTGGTAATTGAAACCGCTTACAAAACGGTTGGTAAAACTTAAGCGAACGAGTGATGGATTAACAGCATCTAATACCGCTGTAACAGGTTCTCCCAATAAATTGTCAACAAAATAATTGGACACCAACTGGCTGCTCACATTCTCCAGCGACTCATTAAAAAGTAGCTCAACTTCGTTGAAAGAGATTACCGTTGCGGATTGAATTACCGGTGCTGTAATGTCAGGTGTATACGGCTTCACCGCAATGTCGTCGAAAAAATGCCGTTGAAAAAAACTGGCGGTGCTTTGCTTTACCAATATTCCAAAATAGGCAGAGATAGTATAAGTCGCATCGATTGCTTTCCCTTCAGTGAAAAAATTAGTGCCGGTTCCTTTAAGGTCTCTTAACAAAGTCCATTGGTCGTTGGCATCTCGTGTGACTTTAATTTTCAAGGTATTATTACTGCTATTTGTGCTGCCATCTATTCCATCAATCAATTTAATAATGTTGGCGCCCTTTTTACAATACAGACTTATCTCATCGGCTGTATTACCTATTCGTACAAAATATCCGTTGGTGGTTGCCGCAGTAAGATCGCTGGCAGATGCGGTTAAAAAAACATCTACATAATTGGCTGAAGATGTATTAAAATTGAGGTTCACATAAAACTCCCATTGTGCATTGGTGGCTAAAGTATTGACCGTGCTGATATAAAAACTGCTGTTGGTAATCGTATTATTGCTTTGTAACCGCAATGCTGAATTTGTAATCCAGTCTGTAGCGTTGGTTTCCCATAAAGGGTTCTCTAAGAAATTTCCGTCAGCGAAATTATCTGCCAGTTGCGCTTCGGTTCGTTGGGCAAATAATAAAAGGGAAATAAAGAGTAAGTGCAAACTTGTTTTCATAAAAAGGATAGCCGTTTAAAAAAGTGAATTCCTGTTCTTTCAAATTCTACTAAACAATAATATAATTTCCCGCTGATTAGTCATAGCATTTGATCGATTATTTTTTATGTTTGGTTGATTAATGGTTTGTTGCTATTTTTGTTTTTCAATGATGACAATAAAACATACAACGTTTACGAAGAAGCATCCCACGAACGGGAAGGTTAATTAGTATTTTGTTTGTTGTACAATATGCAAAGCCTTCCGCCAAAACGGGAGGCTTTTTTTGGGTATAGGCCAATCATTGACAAAAAGAAAACCATTATTTTAAATTAATTCATTTCTTAACTCAAAAACAAAAACAATAATAAAATGAAAGTAGCAGTAGTTGGCGCAACAGGTTTGGTAGGCAGCAAAATGTTGCAGGTATTGGCGGAAAGAAATTTTCCAGTTACGGAGTTAATTCCGGTAGCATCTGAAAGATCCATTGGCAAGGAAGTAACATTTAAAGGTGTGAAATATAAGGTCGTTGGATTTGCAGACGCCATTGCAGCCAAACCAAACGTAGCCATATTTTCAGCAGGTGGCGGAACATCGCTGGAACTGGCACCCAAATTTGCAGAAGCAGGTATTACCGTAATCGACAATTCAAGTGCCTGGCGCATGGACCCAACAAAGAAGTTGATAGTACCCGAAGTAAATGCAGATGTATTGACTGCAACGGATAAAATCATCGCCAATCCAAACTGCTCTACTATTCAACTAGTGGTCGTTTTAAAACCTTTGCACGAAAAATATAAAATCAAAAGAGTCGTGGTATCCACTTACCAAAGCGTAACCGGTACCGGCGTAAAAGCAGTAGAGCAATTGATGAATGAAAGAAAAGGTATACAGGGAGAAATGGCTTATAAATATCCGATCGACCTGAATGCAATACCGCAGATTGATGTTTTTCTAGACAATGGCTATACCAAAGAAGAAATGAAAATGACCAACGAAACTGTTAAGATCATTGGTGATGCCGATATTAAATTAACTGCTACCACCGTTCGCATTCCGGTAATGGGTGGCCATAGCGAGAGTGTAAACATTGAGTTTGAAAATGATTTCGACCTGGCGGAAGTAAGAGACATTTTAAGCAAGGCGCCCGGCATTATTGTGCAGGATGACATTGCCAACAACATTTACCCAATGCCATTAACAGCGCACGAAAAGGATGAAACTTTTGTAGGCAGAATCCGGAGAGATGAAACACAGGCCAACACATTGAACTGCTGGATTGTGAGTGATAACCTTCGCAAAGGTGCTGCTACCAATGCAGTACAAATTGCAGAATATTTGATGGAGAAAGGGATGTTGTAAAATTAGTGATTGATAGAAAAATGATTGTTTGGAAGATATCAATTCGACTTGTTTTTTTTAAACCAACCTTTATAAAATGAAATGAAAATGGCTGTCTTTTTTAAGGCGGCTATTTTTATATTATTACTAAAGTGAAAAACAGCCAGCTATTAAAAACAGTGGAAATACTGTCTTAAGTACACTGATTTATTCTACAGGATTAGGTAGGTATTTCGCAGGGACTATCACTATTGGGTGAGAGTGTATTCACTTTTTTGCTCCCGAATAGCGGAATGTTCCACATGATGCAATCCCTTTGACTTTGCTCAGGATGTAACAAAAAATCAAGCCTGCCTAAATGTTTCAGGCAGACAGGGCTGCAACTCATCCGCCCTTTGGACAACTTCTCCCACAGGAGAATGGAAAAGGAAAAAAGTCTTATTTGGCTACGAAATTTGAATGGCTGGCTGACTCCGATAGATTGGATTGAGCCATTCACGTGCGGTTCTGTGACGAGCAGGGGTGCGATCGCCCTTCTTACTCAACTGAATGCCGTAAGGTTTGTAAGTGATTGAAAGCTAAATGTAATTTGTAACTTTCTCACCATTATTGATATGACAAGAAAAGCATTTTTTTGTAAAACTTTGATTCGGCAACATTTCAAGTCTCGTGCACGGTGTATATTGCAATGTATCTATTAAATTATGCAAGAAGGTAATCTTAAAGGCGAGAAAGAATTTGGCACAAAGTCTGTAAAAATGGATTTACAAGTTTTGTTTTTTGAAGAAGATAATATCCACTATGCTTATATGCCTTCATTTGATTTAAATGGATATGGCAATACAAAAGAAGAAGCTAAAGAAAGTTTAACTGTTGTCTTAGATGAATTTTTACGATATACATTAAATAAGAATACACTGTTCATTGAAATGGAGAGGCTTGGTTGGAAAATCAGAAGTAAGACAAAGCCAATGTATGCTCCTCAAATGTCAGATTTGATAAATACCAACGATCAGTTGAAGGATATTGTCAACTCAAAACAATATACTACTTCAAATTATCAAGTTAACTTACCAGCTTTTGCTTAATGTCAGCCAACCCTTTAAAAAATCTATCTTTAAAAGATTGTAGAAAATTTCTGCTGTCTACAGCGTGTCAACATAAAGGTACTATTGGAGGTCATGAACATTGGGGCGGGGCTGATTTATTAAGACCGATAACAATTCAAACTCATATTGACCCTGTTCCAGAAAGAATAATGAAACAAATTATCAACGCTTTGGAAATTCATAGAGACGAGTTTCAAGAAATACTAAAAGGCTTGTAGGGTCTGTCTTATGGCATACAGCTCCAACGTCAAGCCGCCATAAGGCCAGACCGAATGTTGTACTAAACCTGTCGGTAGTTTGTGAGCCTCTCCAAGATTAAAGAGGCTTTGTTTTGCATGAACTAAAAT
>JBBQKO010000284.1:0-5422 GCA_038327005.1 Chitinophagales bacterium
ACTCCACGGCTGGCTACACATAGGTGTTTAGCATCTATTACTACTGCCACATCTTGTGTTCCCAATATCTGTTGTAGTTCTTTGCCTATCTGCATGGTCAGCCTTTCTTGCACCTGCGGCCGTTTGGCATAGTACTGCACCAACCTGTTTAGTTTACTCAAGCCTATCACTTGCCCATTGCTGATGTATGAAACGTGCGCCTTACCCATGATAGGTACAAAATGATGTTCGCAATTACTGTAAAAAGAAATGTTCTTTTCCACCAGCATCTGGTTGTATTTATACTTGTTTTCAAATAAGGCCATTTTGGGTTTGTTGGCCGGGTTAAGCCCCTGAAAAATTTCCTTAATGTACATTTTGGCAACACGGTGAGGCGTACCCTTCAGACTATCGTCTGTAAGGTCGAGCCCCATGATGTTCATGATTGATTCAAAATGCTGTTCTATTGCCTTTATTTTCTCTGTATCGCTCAAGTCAAAGGCATCGGCTCTCATTGGTGTATCTACAGATGTACTAACGTGGTTGTCACCCAATTCATCTATCAGAATATCCAGTGTTTCTTTGGTTTCGTGTCCGTTTAGGCGGATATTGGATAAAGTTTCGATTGGTTTCATGTATGTATGTTTAAATTAATTCGATTTGTTAAATCAATGTCTAATTACTAAACAACAGATTTGCATCTTTGTTTAAACTAATTGCAAAAACATTAAACACTCATTCCCCCGAAGGTTCAAGGTAAAAGCTTTTAAAATGTAAGGGTTGGCTGTTTTAGTTGTAATAGTATTGGTGGGCACAGATACGCCAACACTCGTTTACCGCCCTGCATACCTGAGCAGGTTTAAATTAATATTTCAATAAAACTTTTAGGTTTTCACATACATAAATGGTAACCTTTCTCATGACAATACGAAAAGGTACCAGGGGTGCGGGGTGTAAAAGTATGATGCCATCGCCCATTTTTATCCTGATCAATGCCTTTAGAGGAAACTGTTTACCCAGCATGCGCAGGATCCGGTCCTGTCTCTGCCATATTACTAATCCGATTGAAATAAAACAAGTAAATTTTTCTCTGAGAAATTTATTTTATTACTACTGTTTATTTTCTTTATTAAATAGGATTTTTTTTATAATGGATTGATAGCGGTTACCCTAATAATTGATAAAATCTGGGTTAAAATTTAGTACGCTATACCCCTTCAATTTAAAATGATATTGTTGCAACATAAAATTGATAGTGACATAAATAACAAAATATTTGGGCAATGCAGGAGATCGTCTCACAATAATAAAATCAAACTTAACGGAAAGTCTTTTTAATTTAAACATCTTCACTATTTAAAACATTTAAAATGAAAAGAAAATTACCCATTATCATCGGCTTTGGCTTTGTATGCATGAGTTATACAACTTTAAAACTTCTGAACGATCCAAATTGCCCGCTTAGCTACACCGGTGCTCCAAAGGCTACCACTCCTAATCTTCGGCAAATTCGGTATTGTAATAACTCTGGCTGCCATCAAAATTTTGCACTCAATAATGCAGGTGGAAGCGTGGTAGCCACCGGATTGCCAAGTCTTAATTATTCATCTGGTGCTATATATAATTTTTCGCTGAAAATAACACATGCTGTAGCAGATAAAAAAAATTGGGGCTTTGCCATAAAAGCTGTTAACGCAGTTGATAACAAAGTGGTAGGTACTTTTTCTACAACCAATACCAATGCGACTTTAAAGGGTACCACGACTGGTAATACAGCAGAGTTAAGCCATAGCAATGCGGCTGCTACGGCTACAGCAAATACGTTTAGCTATATCAACCTGCAATGGACAGCTCCCACAATTCCTACAGTAAATGAAGCCAATATAAAGTTTTATATTGTGGGTAATGCAGGTGATGGAGATGGATCCGAAGTGGGAGATTACATTTATACATCCATTGTTTCTGCAGCACTTAACACCCTTCCGGTTTCGCTCACTGCTTTTTCTGTAAATTATACGAATCAAAACACTGTAAACATTAACTGGCAAACAGCTCAAGAGATAAATACAGATCATTTTGAAGTAGAAACAAGTACTAATAGCACGGATTGGCACAAAGTATCAAACATGCGTGCAATGGGTAACTCCTCTATAAAACGATCGTACTCCTTTGCATATAAAAAGCCAACTGCTTTTAATGGCAACCTATTTTATCGCCTCAAAATAGTTGACCTAAATGGAAGTTTTAGTTATTCAGAAATAAAATCACTAAGGCTTACCAATAACGGGATTGTTATCGAAGAACCAAACGGTCAACCTTTACAAGCCTATGGTAACAGTATTTTTACAATTCACAGCAATCAAACAAAAAATATCAATATTGTGGTATTGGATTTAAATGGGCGTTTGCTGTACAAAAATAGTACAATGCTTGCCACCGGCGTAAATACCATCACCATTCCAGGTAATACGGTCGCAATAAGCAGCGGTATGGTGTTTGTTAAGTTTACAGCCGATGGGTTTGAAAAAACATTTAAGCAGCTAATCAAATAAATTATTAATCATTCGGCAAGGCAACAAAACCTTGCCGAATGATTTTATTTTCCATGTTATTTTTTTTGTTTCGTTAAATCCAGCTAATTTGTTTTGTGTAGTTAGTAGTAACAAATCAGACACAGAACGGAGTTCTGCGCCTGACTGAGCTGTCACCGCACCAAAATAGTAATTACTGCCCGGCACAGGAAAGCTTTGCACATAACCCACGCCTCATTCCTGCGCCTGTGGGTATTCAAAATGTGTAACCTATGTTATGCTATACGACAGTTACGCCTTAGTAGCGCTAACCAGCTAAACTAAAAAGGCAGTAAAATTTGTTGCCCATAGTTATCGAATCAAATTCAGGCTGGCGCTTTAATCACAAGCATACATTCAACCGGGCAGGTGTCTTTGCAATTTATGATTGGTTAAACGCCACCGGTTTCTCCATCAACACTGCCCTAATTAAAAATAGCTTTGTCCTTTCCCTGGCTTATAATATCAAATTGAAGCTGGCTTGTTTAAGCATCTGCCAATAAAAATGATAAAGTATAAACAATGCTCATTTATTATTATTAAATCTATCCGATATCAAACAATCTAACTGATGTACTGTTAAGGAAAAAAAATTATACGATTATGCAAAAGAACATTTTTTCTATGCTCGCCGCTGTGTCATTCAGCGCAATTTCATTGGTAGCTTGTAATGACGGTAGTACAAAAACTCCGGATGCTGCACCAGTAGATTCACCTAAAACAGAAGTGGCTACCCCTGCCCCTGAGGCACCCAAAGACATTGTAGATGTAGCAATCGGTTCACAGGACCACACAACTTTAGTTGCTGCTGTAAAAGCTGCAGGTTTGGTTGAAACTTTGAAGGGTGCTGGGCCATTTACGGTTTTCGCACCAACCAATGCAGCATTTAATGCATTACCAGCTGGTACAGTTGATGGTTTATTAAAACCAGAAAGCAAAGAGAAGTTGACCAGCATTTTGACCTACCACGTAGTAGCAGGTGCAGTAAAAGCAGCTGATTTAAAAGATGGTCAAAAGGTAAAAACATTACAAGGCGAAGAGTTGACTGTTAGCATCAAAGATGGTAAAGTAATGATCAATGGTGCCAATGTAACTGCTGCAGATCTTGAAGGAAGCAACGGTGTTGTTCACGTAATTGATGCAGTTTTAATGCCTAAAAAATAGGTTAAGTTAGTTTGATTTTTAGTTATGTATCAGGGAATGGCTTTTGTCATTCCCTGTTCTTTTTAGTGTAATTGATTCCCTGGCAAACCTAAAATTTTGTTTGTCTATCCGCTACAACGAAACACCTGCACTTGCCAGTTATTGCCGGCGTTTAAAGCGCTACAGAAAACTGATTGATATAAAAATACCCAATCGCCTTTGTCCAATAAAATTTGTTGAACGATTAAAACTCAATGTTCGGTTTTTAAAACTTCCTGTAGTTGAATCTATCTAAAGACGGTTTTTTGAGTATTGAATTTCGATCATCATTTTTAATGTTCAATCCTAAACGAAATGAAATTGCTCCAAAAAGGTATTGCCTAAATTTTAATGAAAATCTTTTTCCTATACATCCAATACAAGATAAGCCAGACAAATAACAAAGTCAGTCCACCACTGACAAGTGTAGCATACGGAGCCCCCAAAATCTGATCATATTCTTTCCCCAGGTGTATGTATAAACTCTTTCGGATAAACGATAGGATTCCGCCATCTGCAATACAATAAGCAGCAATAGAGTTAGCACCAATTACCATAAGAAAAAATGACCAGCGTTTATATCCTCCCACATCTACGACCAGGTAAAAAAAAGCGAGCATTAAAAAGCAGACGCCACCGCTAAAGATCGTCCAGGCAGGTGTCCAAATCCGTTTTACAATCGGGTTGATGCCTGTGAAGTGCAGCAACAAACCAATTACTATTAAACCTGCACCAACCATTACGAAGTACACCCATTTTTCTTTGGTTGTTTTTTTGGAATGCAATCTATTACCAGCAAGCAGGCCAAGCAGCATTGTACCCAGTGTAGGAATAAAACTAAGCGTTGCATAACCGCCCCCATTATTTGTAAAAACATTTTCTCTTGGAAATAAATTTAAAAACCATTCATCAAATGCCCATGCCAGGTTGGTATTTTTATTCCAGTGTGCTGCAAAGCCTTGCAGGTTATGCGGCCAGTCAGCTGTAACGCCAGCGGTCGCATAATCGAAATGGGAAGCCGGCAGTGGGTAAAGCGCAAATGCTCCCCAATAACCAACCAATAATACAATCAGCGCCAGCAATTGTATCTTTTGCGAACAAAAACCAAGCGCTACCAGCAAGCTATACCCGAGGCCGATTTGTGTAAGCGTATCTTCAAAAGTAAAATTGGTTTGACCGGAATAAATGGAACGCAGAAATATACCAAGGCAAATCAGGATGAGCGACCGCCTGAGACTATGCAGCAATATGGATGACTTTTCTGCACCACGCTGCTTTCTTCCAGCAATCGAAAACGGCAAAACCACGCCTACCAGAAACGTAAATGAAGGCTGTATCATATCGTGCAACGACAAACCTGTCCACTCCACATGACGCTGGTTAAATGAAAGTAACTGCCAGAAAAAATTACCGGGCAGCGCATCCGACACGTTTGAAAATGAAAGTACTTCCCCCATCATCAACAACATTACAAAACCACGATAAACATCTACAGAAACCAACCGTTGTAAAATTTCAGAACCCGGTGAATCTGTTTGCAAATTGCCAGTAAAAAGATTTTTCATATCATTCAATAAGATGCCTGAATGTAAATCTTTCTTTTTGAAATGCATCCTTTGAAGCAGAAAATTCAAATGTTTCTACATCTACCCAACAAGACAATCCTATTTTGGTATACAGGTGCCGAAATT
>JBBQKO010000285.1:0-5406 GCA_038327005.1 Chitinophagales bacterium
CCCATAGAATCGTTCCAGCGATTAAGGTACCCAAACAAGCTAATAACCCCTAAGATTTCTACAATTTCTCCATCATCCCAATGCATTCGAAGATTAGCTGCTACTTCATCTGTAACAGCATTTGGGATAGTGCTGGCTGCAATAGCAAAATCAAAAGCCACTTTTTCTGCATCATTAAAGGCGGGATGAGTTTTATATTCCCAAATATTATTCAGTTTAACCTCTTCGGCTCCGTACCGTTCAGCAGCACGTATGGTGTGCGCCTGGCAATACATACAACCTGCTGTATAACTGGAAAGATAGCCGATTAGCCGCTTTAGTGAACTGGTTACCCTGCCGTCATTTTTCATGACAGCCATATTAAGATTTACAAAAGCCTTTGCAAGGTGTGGTCTACGTTGCATGGTGAGCACACTGTTAGGACAAAAGCCAAGTGTTTCATTAAAGAATTGCACCAACTCCTCCAACTCCGGATTACTAACGGTTGATAAAGGTTGTACTAAAGATTTTTGCATATTATAAAATGTATAGGTTAAATAAAACAAATATGGTGAGCAACAAATCGTCTCTTATTTTTTCCCTTCCCCTTTTTAGTATACCATATTGCCTCTTTATTTAAGTTAAGATCGTCCTGGATATTGGGAGAGAATTTTTAAATCCCAGGCCGCCTTAATTGTTTTTTACGGTGATAACATCATGGGTAAAAGACCCATTGCCGCTATCATTGACAGCATAATATTTTTAAGTTTCATTTTTATTTTTTTGCATTTAGAATTACTAGTTGTTGATTACCAAGTCCCATGCCACAGGACAAAATTGCAACTATTTTTTATTAGCGTGTTAATATTATGGCAGCCTCAAGGTCATCGTTATTTTCGTTGACGGCGCGTATCACATCCTCCAAAATAAAGAATATTTTGGATGTCGGAAGTTATGATAACATCACGAGTTAAAAAAACCTGCAGGTTTAGTCCAGGTTCTTACTTTCAAAATATTATTATTTACGGCGTACTTTTGGCTTTCATTAGTACCAAAGCTTTACCACAGCAATTGCATCGCCTGTTACATTCACTTTTTTACTTTGCAGCCGTACCGGTAGCGCCATCTGGAAGTCCCGTTACATTTTGAATATGACTAAGGCTTCCATCATTATCTGCAGCGATGCATTTATACTTTCATTGCCTGAATTTAGCACATAGAGAAATTTGGAATTATTGCTTAACGCCGCATCAATTGGGCCGGCATCTGTAGTAGCCGCAATAGCATGCAACAAATCCAGGGCACCTGCCTTGCCTGCGCTAAATGATGATATATTATCGCTGTTGGTATTGGTAACATACACATATTTTCCATTGTTGGTAACCACAACCCAGCAGGCGGCTGACTGGCTTGTAACCACCGGCCCATCTACAAGCGCAATCATCCCATAGTTGCTTATATAGTAAGATGAAACATTACTTGCACCCGGTACACCACCTACAGCTTCTGATACATAAATGATCCCGTTTTTACCCACGGCGAATCCAAAAGGAGTTGGCCGCACAGATGTAAGAGCGTGCATAATAACAGGTGTTCCATTTGCATTAATGGTATAGGTAATTATTTTATTGGTAGCCTTTTCTGTTATAGCCACTACTTTTCCATCAGCAACAAATGAAATTTGTGCAGCGCCTGCGCTTGTAGTACTCAAGGGCCTTGAAGAACCTGCAATTGCACGCAAGCTTCCACCAGCGTGAAGATTAAATCCCGAAATGTTTCCACTACCACCTGCATTTAAAACACACACAAGGCCATCATGCACGGTTACGCTCACAGGCATGGTTCCACCTGAAGAAACAGTGGAGACGGATTGAAGACCAACACCGGAAGCAATAAATGAAGAAACAGAATTACTTCCTGCATTTACTGCCAGCAGCAGATCATTGTTTTCAGACAAAACCACTGCACCCTTGTTGCCTAAACCCCCTCCTGTACCTGTGCCGCCTGTTGGCTTGCTGCTTAGGCAGGTAAATGTGCCATCAGCCTTACGTAAGTAAATCAGCACATTATTTCCTGCAGTTTGGTTACTCAATGTAAATACATACCCGGCAGCGCCACCTTTCCGCTCAGCATTTACCGAGGCAGTTTTCTCTGCAACTATTTCTTCGGTTACCATAGTTTTTATATCCTTTTGAAAAGAAATAAGGAAAAAAGAAGCCGCTGCTGCCATTGCCGTTAACTGTTTGTTGTGTTTCAAACTATTTATTTTTGTGATGAAAGAAGGTACCCCATAATGATGCTGCCTTGAGTTTAATTCAGGCGTAAGCTTTTCCTAGGTGATTACACATATTTTTGGAGTAAGGGCAACAATTACCCGATCAGTAAACTTCTGTTACTGCTAAAGACTAAAAGTGTTCATTACTGCGGTGATCTAGTAATGACAAGGTGTAGGCCAGGGCTCATTACTTTTAAGTTTCCCACACCAATGCCTTTTACAGGAAGTTGTATATAGGGTTGAATACGGATGTTGGCTTTCGTCCCAATATTTTTCTCATAGCCAATGGCAAGGTCAAAAGATGCTGCAAAATAGCTCCGCTTTTTTCTATAAGTTGCATACATCATTCCTTCAGTACCATTCAAAGAAGTGTGATATTGGTTGCTTTCTTCTGTTAAAACAGAGGATGAAAATCCGGCTGAAGAGAAAAAGCGGTGCGATTTTTTTCTGAAAACATCATAGCGCAAATGCACAGGAATTTCCACGAATTTGCTGGCTCCTTTCACTTCCATTACTTTCATAGCCGCGGGCATCATGGGGCCTATCTCTTTCATATTAAAATATTTTCCGGCGGTTGTGTAATATTTCTGCGAAAATAATACACCTGTTTCTACAGAAATATGCCGGTTAAATCGGTAGCCTCCAATTAATCCAATATCGAAACCAACTTTTTTTATATCCTGGTTTTTGACGGAATTCAATTGAGTACCCTATAACACACCATAATAGAAACGATGCATTGAAGTTTTGCTCATTACTTTTTTCTCTGCTGAATTGGATAGCGAAGAATTAAATTGTTCTGCCCTGCTGACGGTGTCTGCTGAATTGATATTGGAAAGGGAGTTATTACTTGCATGAATTGAATTGATATCTTTTATTTTTATTACTGGTGGAAAACTTCTATCTAAAACTTTGTTCATCTCAACATCATTGGTCAAATTAATTGGCTGATTAACTGATTGAAGGATTTTTATTTTCTCACTTTGTGTGCCGGCTATCATGCTTCGAAACTGCTGCTCAATCGTTTTATTTAGAGGACTGTTCACAACATTTAGAATATTTCTGCTTACTGTTGATATGGTTGCACTGCTTGTTTTTTCTGAAATTTTGTACCTTATAGCTTTATTTAATTTTTTAGGCTGATTAACCTGCCTTATCTCATTTTTAGGTGATTTTTGAAAATCAGCATTTTGATTGTAAAATTGATGGGGTAAAAAAAGTTGCAGGCTTAAAAACAACAATAAAAACAAGAGCACAGCATAATATTTTCTATACCGGTTTGGCTGTTTTTTATCCGGTTGGGATATAGGCTTATCATTAATTTTTGAAGAAATCTCGCTCCACTTGTCTTCACCTAGCTTCAATGGATAATCCTCTGATGCCCTGCGGAATAACTCTTCCATATCGGGTCCTATATCCTGCATGATTTTTCTTCCTCCATTTTTTTGATCAGGGTTTGTAAAAAAGCCCGCGCTCTTGAAAGGCTCGATCTTGATGTGCTTATGGATATTTTCAGCATGTCGGCAATCTGGGTATGTGCATATCCATCCAAAACATATAAATTAAAAACCACCCGGTAGTTGGGTGGCAATTCTTTTATCAGTGTGATCAGGTCTTTATAGAGCATTAATTGGTCGGCATCATAATTTCTATCGCTTATCTCCCACACATCTTCAGGTATTCCGCCAATTTCGGGAAGCATGCTGCTTCTTCTCAATTCGTCAATTGAGCAATTAACCATGATTCTCTTTAGCCATCCCATCAGCAGTTTTTCTACATCTTCGTCATTGTCATCGTTACACTTTTTAAACTGATCGAAATGGTTGAAGGCTTTTACAAAACCATCGGTCACCACATCAATTGCTTTTTCGTACCTGTATATGTAACGGAAAACCACTTTAGAAGCATAGCCCCGATAACGGTCATAGAGAAGCCTTTGATATTTAGGCTCCTTATTGATACAGCCATTTACAATGTGATATATATTTTCCAAACCTGTTTCGTTCTTAAAGCTAAGTTAACTAAAAGGTGTGACTGTGCAACTATTCACCCACAGCCTTCTTTCTATATATACGATGGGATTAAACAAACGCTGCAAGAAGTAGTAATAAATTATTTATTTTCCTGCATTACAATCTTTATTGCTTTTTTTGGTTGATATCCACACCAATGCTTATAAATTAAATTAGTAAATAGGGGATAGGGAATGGGTACTAAAATGGAAGAGGTAAAACTGTTGGCAGGTTTTACCCCTAATTGTTTTATTATGGAGAGGGGGAGTAACAGGTGGACACAGGCTGGAGTCCTGCGGCTTGGTAGAAAAAGCAACCTTAAGATTAAAAAAAAGCTGCCCGTTTTTATCGGGCAGCTTTAAAAATTTGTAATAGAATGTACATCGCCCATTGGCTAACCTACGGGTTGTAACCCAGATAACCTGCTAACCTTGCTGCGCCTTACCCCTGGTCGTTGTGATCGCGGGATTGTTTGGCTTTTGCAAATACATTGGTGAGATGCCGCGATGGTTCGCTTGGTTGCTGCTCAACGGGTTGTAACTGTTGGTGCCTTCTTTTTACCAAAAATAATATAGCAGCCGCGCCGGCTGTAATGGCTGTTGCAATAAGAATCTTCTCCATAGTTATATGTTTTACCGATAACTATTCAGAAAATATGCCAATAATCATTGGGGAAATAAATAATGCATGTTTTGCGCAGGCGATATTATTGGTTTGGCGCAGTGGGTTTGCTGTCAATCGAATAACATTAAATGAAATCAATTGCCGCCACCGCGCACACAGAAAAAAAAGGGGGACTAAAAAACCAAGACTGGCTTTTTTAGTCCCTATTGCTATTTTTTGAAGTAATTATTTAGCCTTTACCTGCCAGGTGATATTACTCGCATCATCCGTTACCGGCAACGATCCATTGCGTATAGCGGTTACGCCCAGGGGCCGGCAATGCACCATAGTCACCTGGCTGGCACTGGTAGGTTTCGTGCTGGATTCGCAAACACACAAATCGCCATTGGGCGCCTGGTAAATCCATTGCGGAGATTGAAGGCCATCTGCAAACCGTTTTACCGTAAAGTCGGCCGGCCCTTTCGGTGTGAATACCATCTGCCCATCCTTCTGCCTGGCTGTTGTTGCCCATGGAAG
>JBBQKO010000286.1:0-5374 GCA_038327005.1 Chitinophagales bacterium
ATTTCATGATGAGCAATTGTTTCGAATACCTTTTTACAAATCTTTGTAAATGACAGGTGTCATTTTTTTTCATACTTTTAATTTTGAAGGTTAATAATAAACCTGTTGCCGCACAAGGATGGCAGGTTAATCTTTCAGGGGAGATGTTTGCAGCATCTCCTTTTTTATGACTTTTTTTAAGGGGAATTTCCTGGGGGCTGCAGTGGGTGCAGCCAATTCTTTTTTTGGGGCATAGCGTCTCGTTTTGGTTTAATAATTATTACCAAAGGGATTCAAAAAGTTTGCAGCATTCCTATTCCCTTTAGTAATATTTTTTAATTCTTTGTAGTAAGAGTTGGTTTCCGCTGCTTTGAAACAGCAGTTCAGTTTTTAAGCAAGGCAATTGTTTTTATTTAAATCTTAAAGAAGTTGAATTGTTTAATCCAATTTTATTGTTTTGGTTTGATAATGATCTTATTTTTATGGATGTCGAACAGAAATTTGTTGTTGCAACTAAACTCCAGTGTTTGTATGGCTTGCACAATATTAAGGCTATCAAACACGCCGGTAAATTTCAGTTCCTCCACTTTGGGATCTGTTATTTCTATCTCCACTCCGTACCATCTCTCCATTCTGCCTGCAAGCGATTTAAAGCTTTCACCTGTAAACACCAGCTTTTCCTGCATCCATGCAATTTCTTCCGGCATCTCTATCCTGCTATTGTTTGTGAGTTCCTCTATGCTGTAAGCATCTTTCAGCAAAGCAGTCTCGTCTTTTTTAAGCGATGAATTATTACTTTCTTTTTCATTGGTGATGGTGATTTTTTCATTCGGCCTCAATAAAAATTTCCTTTCCGGATCTTTATCGGTTGTAAGTTCTATCAAGCCACGAAGCAGGGAAGTCTCTACCCGGCGATCCTGCGGATAAGCTTTTACATTAAAGGCGGTGCCAAGTACTTTGATATTAATATTGCTGCAATGAACAATGAATGGATTCTTGTTTTGGTGGGCTACATCAAAAAATGCCTCTCCGGTTAAAGTAACCTGCCTGTTGGTTAAAAAATCTTTTTTGTAGTTTATTACACTACCTGCATTTAGCCATACTTTGGTGCCGTCTGGTAATACTATATTGGTACGGGAACCTGCTTTGGTAGCCACTTCATTTTGTGGTGTTGTATTGTAATCCTTTGCAGCGCTACGTTGGTTATTATAAAAAAAATAGGAGCAGATGGATAGCATAGCTGCGATGGAAGCCGCTGCTACCATGGGTTTAAAATACCGGAGAAAAAAAGTTTTCGTTTTAATTTCATCTTCTTGATTGGTTACCTGCTGTAGCAATATGTTGGAAGATAGCAGGTTCCAGGTATTGTCAATATCTGGTTTTTCTGCATGGTGGATGGGTAACTTTATGAATGCTTCCAGGGTTTGTATATTGGGCAAGTGAGACTCATTTTTATCCAATAACATTTCCAGTTCAGCCAATTCTTCACCAGACGCTTCGCCGTTCATCTTTTTTCCAAGCAGCACCCAAAGCCTGTTGTTCTCCATTTTAAAATGAGTTTTGAATTAAGACGGGGAAAAATCGAAATACCCCCAAAGCAAGAAAAAAAATTTGAACACTTAAAAATTAGTATCCTTTGCACTGAAGATTGATAGCGTGGCTGGTATGGACCGCACCCCAACCTCCTGAGATTCGGGACAAGCTCTCCTTGTGGGAGAAGGGAGCTTACAAGCCCTTATGATGAAGATTGATAGCCTGGCTGATTTTCTTTAACGCAATGCCCACCTGGTTTTCCACCGTTTTTAGGGAGATGTCTAGAATTTCCGCAACTTCTTTGTATTTAAGATTTTCTTCTTTCACCAGTTGAAAAATCATTTTGCATTTGGGTGGCAGGGTTTGTAAAATTTCGTTGATGAGCTCCAATATTTCAGCAGATACCAATATATCTTCGGGCGTTCTGCTTAGGTGGCCGATGTTTGCTTTTACTTCATCCAGTTCAAAATGATTGAGGAGCTTTTCTTTTTCTAAATAATCAAGGCATTTATTTTTTACCGATTTAAACAAATACACCCTTAGGTTTTGAATGTTGTGCAGCCCCTTCCTGTTAATCCAAATTTTGGTAAATACATCCTGCAGTACTTCTTCCACCAGTTCTTTTTTATGCAAAAAAGTTTTTGCAAAACGGTACAATTCTTTATAATGCACGTAATACAATTCCTTAAAAGCCACTTCGTCATTTTGCTGAGAAATGCGGATTTGTAAAAGCATTGTATTGCTGGTGGCCATAATTAAAAATAAGTGTTTTTATAACATTGCTACAATTTGTTTAGCCAGGTATTATGAGATATTTACAAAAGGAAATTATAAAAAACAATTTAATACAACAATGTCTATAACTCTATAAGCTGACAATTTTCCAAAGGGTACATCCCAAATCTGATTGCGATCGGATTTGGGATGTACCCTTTTCCAAGTGCAATACAAGAAGGATTAAAACTATATTTAATGGATGAACCAAATGATTACGGAACTTTCTTACGCTTTACATAAGGTGAACAAAAAACATTTATAGGATGGATTTGTTCAGCAAAAACTGATAAAAGAAAAGTAGAAAGAATTGTAAAAAGATCAATAAAGTAGTTACCCCAGATAAACTGACCATTAATAAAGTCAGCATCTAAAAACTATGATTTCGTTGGACCAGCAAAGCCAACGATAATTACTTAGTTGCTTTATGAAGTATTTGCGGTAGCCTGGATTGTTGTTGCAACCATCGTGGTGTCGCATATAATCAGAAAAACGGGATACCGGGAGGAGCCAACAGGCGAATCGTGCGACTTAACTGGTTCATACTTATGAAGCAAAAGAAACGAAAGTGCAAAGTTGAATATTGATTTACATGATTTTTTTTCTTTATACATAGCATACTTTATTTGCGTCAAATGCGTTAATTCTTTTTAATAACCGGAATCACAGAACGTACCGCATATTTTTTTTGCTAACTTTGCCCTCTAATACAATTGTCATATGAACGCAACCGCAACAGCTATCCCGACTCCATCTTCAACCTTAACCTCGAAGGACTTTGTAACAGACCAGGAAGTTAGATGGTGTCCCGGATGTGGGGATTATTCGATTCTTGCACAGGTGCAAAAAGTGATGCCTACGCTTGGTATTCCAAAAGAAAACATTGTAATTATTTCCGGAATTGGCTGTAGCAGCCGTTTTCCTTATTACATGAATACGTATGGTATGCATAGTATTCACGGCAGAGCCACCGCTGTAGCAAGTGGTTTGAAAGCAGCTCGTCCTGAATTGAGCGTGTGGATTGTAACCGGCGATGGTGATGGCTTAAGCATTGGTGGCAATCATACCATTCATTTGCTACGTAGAAATTTTGATGTTAATATTCTATTGTTTAATAACCAGATTTATGGTTTAACTAAAGGACAATATTCCCCCACATCGGAGGAACATAAAATCACCAAATCAACTCCATTTGGAAGTATCGATCATCCGTTTAATCCATTAGCATTGGCAATGGGTGCAGATGCAAGTTTTATTGCCCGAACGATGGATAGAGATCCGAAGCATTTACAGGCAATGTTATTGCGCTCTCAGGCTCACAAGGGCGCTTCGTTTTTAGAAATCTATCAAAACTGTAACATCTTTAATGATGGCGCTTTTGAAGTGTTTACGGAAAAAAGCAGTAAACCAGAAGAAGTGTTGTTTTTAGAGCAAGGCCAACCATTGGTATTTGGAGCCGCAAAAAATAAAGGTATCAAACTGGATGGTTTTAAACCAGTGATTGTTGAGATTGGTGAAGGTGGTGTAAGTGTAGATGATTTGTGGGTGCATGATGATAAAGATTTTTACAAAGCCCAGATATTGATCCGCATGTTTGATGATCCAAAACTGGCCGGACATTTACCAAGGCCATTTGGCGTTTTTTATGAAACAGACAGGGCTTGCTACGAAGATAGTATGACCATGCAGATTGAAGAAGTGATTGCGAAAAGAGGCAAGGGTGATCTGGATAAATTATTAAGAGGAAATGAAATCTGGACGATTAGTTAAGAGCCTTTGGAATTGACTTTCTAAATGGAAATGGATTCCCTAAATATTAAGGTATCGAAATTATTAAACCGGCATCCCTCAGAAGGATGCCGGTTTTTAATTTACACTCTATTTTTGTGTTCAATGCCAATATTTTATTGACCGTTACAAAGAAAGAAGCAGCTCTGAATAAAATCAAAAACACCATTCCTATTGTTAACCTTTGTAGTGGCAACTTCATTTTCTCAGTAAAAATCTGGCAGTAGAAATTTAAATAGTCTGCATTGCTTTAATAATACAGCAGATATTGTTAGTGCCAATAGCATCATCTCTGAAATGGTGTATGAATATGTTTTGAAAGATTCGGAAATAAGAGACTCGTCGCTAATAAGTATTATAAATAAACTATGCTTCAATTGGTAAATTAAAAACGGATCGCCGCTTTTATCAGCATAAAACCGTTGCGGAAAAAATCGTAATTTTTGATACCTTAAACAATACTGAAACAAAGACCATTTTAAATTATTTAACATCCAGCCAAACCGGCAGATACAATTATTGTTTAAAATCATTGATACCAGTACCAACTATCCCTCGCAAATATGGGTTGACAAAAAAATAATGATTCGATGATAATCGAAAATTATTTTCAGCTAAAGGATTTACCAATAACTACCGAAGTGACTTTTTCGGGTAGATACAAATTCCTCTCTCAAAAATTTCATTATAACAACGAGCATTCATTAAGATTTGACAACTTTAATTCACCTGGAGAATTATCTTCCAGCATGATACACGCTTACAATGAGGATTTCTCTATTGACACGATGAGATTGGCAGAGATCAACCACACATTTTTTCATAACATAAAATATTATGAAGGCGGCCAGTTAAGCAAAATATTTTTGACTGTCACTGATAAAAATGGCCAATGGAATAACACGTAATGGAACAAAAAAATAATGAAGTTACCATTCTTTACCATTATAATTCAGACGAAACGCTTAATGAAAGAAGCTATATGAGAACAAAAGGGGAGAAAATAATTGAAAGGCGATTCTATGAAAAGAACAGGTGACTCGTCTGGTTTTTTTTCGATCTTAATCATTCTTATTAAAACATACCAGTTCCTCAGGAAATGTCTCCTATCGTAACTGTGTTGAGCCGGACGAGCATTACAACAAGGATGGGTGCATCCCAAATTGCCGCTCCTGATTTCGGTCGGTGAGGACACCGACCGAGGCTTAGCCGTGGTCGGTGTACTCACCCACCACATTTTACTGAGATAATTTTGGATGCACCACAAAGATTAATAAACACAAATATAAAAAAAATGAAA
>JBBQKO010000287.1:0-5369 GCA_038327005.1 Chitinophagales bacterium
TTTACAAAATAATGGTCATGGTTATGCCTTCCCGGTTTTGTTCAATAACGATACTAAATTTGCCTGGGATGTAAGAAAGGCAGGACTTGGGTTACTGCGCAATTTGCCAGGGGATATTCAACCGGTTAATTTGATAGAAGATTGTGCAGTAGCGCCGGAAGAGCTACCGGAATATATAATGGATCTGCAGGTAATACTCGAAAAGTATAAAGTAAATGCCTCGTATTATGCCCACGCCGGAGCAGGTGAACTGCACGTGGAACCTATGATCAATTTAAAAACAACCGAAGGCGTACAAACCTTTCGGAATATATTGGAAGAAACCGTTGAGCTGGTAAAAAAATACAATGGTTCTCTCTCCGGTGAACATGGTGACGGACGTTTAAGAGGTGAGTATATTTCCTCTGTGGTAGGCAAAGAAACCTATGAACTTTTTAAACAAGTAAAACAATTATTTGATCCGCAGAATGTTTTTAATAAAGGAAAAATCACCGGAACGCCACCCATGGATGAGCATCTCAGGATGCAGGTCGGCAAACAGCCGTTGCCATTAAAAACGAGTTTTAATTTTTCTGGTCAGGGCAGCATGTTGCGTCTTGCAGAAAAATGTTCCGGCTCGGGCGATTGCAGAAAAACGGAGATAACCGGTGGCACCATGTGTCCAAGCTACATGGCTACCCGCAATGAGAAAGACACTACCCGTGCGAGGGCAAATATTTTACGCCAGTTTTTAAGTAATCCCGAAGATGTAAATCCGCTGAATCACGAGGAGATAAAGGAGGTGATGGATCTTTGCCTGAGTTGCAAAGGTTGCAAAACAGAATGCCCTTCCGGTGTGGATATCACCAAGATGAAGGCTGAATTTCTCCAACAATACTATGATAAAAATGGCATTCCCTTCAGGGCAAAACTGATTGGCAATTTTAGCAGCCAAATGAAACTAGCGTCGATTGCACCCTGGGCCTACAACCTTATTTTTGGCACACCGGCACTTAGGAAAATAGTGAGTAAAATAGTTGGATTTCACCCCGATAGAACCATGCCTCTACTCGCTGGCACTACACTCTTATCCTGGCATCGAAAAAGGATGACAAATGATATTGACACAGGAAGAAAAGTGAATTTCTTTTGCGATGAGTTTACCAATTATTATGATGTGGAAATCGGAAAGAAAGCAATTTTACTGCTGGAGTTGCTGGGCTACGAAGTAACGGTACCCCAACATGTGGAAAGCGGCCGTACCTATTTATCAAAAGGAATGGTGAAAAAGGCGGCACAGATTGCGAATCAAAATATTCGTTTACTCTCGGACGTAGTGGCAGAGGATATGCCCATCGTTGGCGTAGAACCCAGCACTGTACTCACATTCAGAGATGAGTACATTGATTTGGCAGAAGACGCCAACAAAGAAAAAGCAGCACATCTTGCAAAGTACACCTTCACTATTGAAGAGTTTATAGCGGCTGAATTTGAGAAAGGAAATATCCCGTCAAATATGTTCACCACAGAAAAAAAGACCGTTGCAGTTCACGGGCATTGTTACCAGAAAGTATTGTCATCGCAGCACCACAGCAATATTATGCTGAGTATTCCGCAGAACTACCAGGTTCAATTTATCCCATCGGGTTGTTGCGGAATGGCAGGCGCTTTTGGATACGAAACAGAGCATTTTGAAGTGTCACAAAAAGTAGGGGAGTTGGTGTTGTTTCCAGCAGTTCGTGGTTTTTCTGAAGATACAATTGTAGCCGCTGCAGGTACCTCCTGCAGACACCAGATAAAAGATGGCACAAAAAAGATAGCACTTCATCCGGTAGAAATTTTATGGAATGCGTTGGCTTAGTCACTCAACGATTGTTTTTTATGCACCACCAGGCAGCAGATCATTTTTAATGCAGTTATTAACCAAAATACCGAAATTGCACACTTTCTCATTTAAGCAGTATTTTTTATGAAGCACCTAATCGTTTTATTTTTTATAGTTTGTACTATCAACGCAGGCGCTCAAAGCCTGCCCAGCTTCGATTTGATTAAACTTGAAAAGCCGGCTGATTATAAAGCTGCTGATCCATTTGTGCTGCAAACTGCCAATTATCTGTTATCGGTTCCATACATGAAAGAGAATAAAGACAGAACAAGTGCTTTACAATTTATGAGCAAGTGGATGAATGGAACCAACGATTACTCCTTTGCATTTGGTGAAGCCGAACGCAAATTGTTTAGTGACAACAACGATCTTTTTGGGGTTTACATGGCTTCGCTTGCAAAATATACATTGGAAAATAAAGTGGCAGCCAAAGACTCAAAAGTTGCAAAACTAAATGCCTTGACCATGATGTTGAATTATTGTGAGCTAAAAAGCAATAATATTAAATATTCCAAGCAATTGAAAAAATTGTCTGATGCAAAAGCAAAGGGACAGTTGGATCAATATCTGTGAAAGCAGGTTGCAATTAATCAAAAACAAGCTACTTTATAGATGCCTCAATTGCTTGCATTCCATTATTTTCTGGAAATGCTGATGCTCGGATTTAGCATAAAATTTAGGATTACTAAAACAGCCTAAACCAATTTAATCTGACCTTTTTTATCCAGGACTACCATAACAATCCAACTGTTTTTTTCTCAATAAAAGCAGGGGTTCAAATATGAAAATAGGTCACTTGCTAAGCCTGTCTGTTATAAAAAAATACTTTTGTACTCAATTTTCAACAATCTTTTGAACAGCTTTTGCTAAACGATGCCATGCATATTTACACCGCACAAGGTGTAAAAATGTGAGTTGTTTAAACCTTCTGCCTACTTGCAAACCCCGCTACCTTTACTGCTCTCCCAATTAGTGGAAGCGGTGCTTTATCTTATATCCAAACTTTGGTTCTTCCCTGTCTGCATGAGTCAGTCAGGCAGGAACATCTAACCTAATTCTTTACTTATCGTATTTCCACTTGGCCATAGCACAATTTTATCCTTTGCGAATTATAATAAACCACTCTCCTTTTTAAAGACGACTATTATTGCTACCTCTGCTAAACGAACTCCTGATTCATCCCAAAAACAAAAACCTATCTTTACAACCTGATATTTTTCACAAACAAATACCATCCTATTGCATAATTTTTTTGATAAATTCAGTATCAGCAGAGAAAAAGAAGACCTGCAAACTGTAATCACGAATATTGATAACGGGGTAGTTTTTCGCGGCACCAATTTGTGGGTATTGATCTTCGCCATCTTTGTTGCATCGCTGGGCTTGAATGTAAACTCTACAGCAGTAATCATCGGTGCCATGTTGATATCGCCACTGATGGGCCCAATTATGGGCATTGGTTTGGGTATGGGGATCAACGATATTTTATTGCTTCGGAAAGCCATATACAATTTCGCCGTTGCCAGCGGTGTTGCCTTGGTTACCTCCACCATTTTTTTTCTGCTTTCGCCGCTGGATGATGCGCACTCAGAAATACTTGCAAGAACAACTCCTACAATTTATGATGTACTAATCGCTTTTTTTGGTGGTTTGGCTGGTATTGTTGCTACTTCCAGCAAACATAAAGGGAATGTAATTCCCGGTGTTGCAATAGCCACCGCTTTGATGCCGCCATTGTGTACTGCCGGCTACGGACTTGCAACGCTTCAGTTTGGCTTTTTCTTTGGTGCGATTTACTTGTTTATCATCAATACCGTGTTTATTGCATTGGCCACGTTTATTATTGTGAGGCTATTGCATTTCCCCTACAAACATTTGCAGACGCAACAGGCAGAAGTAATTGCCAGGCGCATTGTATGGGGAGTAGTGATGATTACTTTAGTACCCAGTATTTATTTGGGATACGATTTGGTTCAGCAAGACCGCTTTACTAAAAAAGTAAATAATTTTATCATCAATGAATCCAATTTTCCAAATGACTATTTGTTAAACAAAAAGATTGATGCAAAAAAAAGAGAGTTTACATTGGTGTATGGAGGCAAAGAAATAACTGCACCGGAAATTGCTTTACTAAAAAGGCAGTTAAAAAAATATCAGCTAGATACAAACGCACTTGAAATAAAACAAGGTTTTGCTTATCTCAACGACAACAATATTAAAAATAACAATGAGTTGGATTTGCAACGCTCACAGTTAAGTAAAGCATTGGAAATAAAGGATAAGCAGGAAAAAAAACTGCAGGCACAGTTAGACAGTATTTATCGGCAGCAAAGGCTTAGTTCCGAAGTATATTCCGAATTAAAGGCATTGTATCCAACCCTGAAAAATGCGGTTATTCAGCAAGCAACAGTCATAAGCGACACCAATGGAACGAAACCCACATTTTTAATCCTGTTATCAATCTCCACCAGACTTTCTGCAAAGCAAAAATCAAGTATTTCGCAATGGCTGAAAGTAAGGTTGAATGAGGATAACATAAACCTGATTTTTCAAAAATGATAACAGTAATCATCCCTGCATTAAACGAAGAAAATACAATTGCCCATGTGGTAGAACTGGCTAAAAATTCTCCCGGTGTTTCGGAAGTAATTGTGGTAGATGACAAGTCGATGGATACAACTGTTGATGAAGCCAGAAAAGCAGGTGCCGTAGTCGTTACCAGTACCAAACTGGGTAAAGGCACATCGATGTATGATGGCGTATTGGTAGCCAAAAATGAGGTAGTTGTTTTTTTGGATGCAGACATTATTACCTATCCGAAAAATATAATTAAATTGCTAACGGCCCCTTTGCTGCAAGATGGAGCCGATTTTGTAAAATCATATTTTGAAAGGCAGGCAGGAAGGGTTACCGAATTAGTGGCCAAGCCATTGCTCTCTATCCTTAATCCTTCCTTTCCACAATTTAAGCAGCCATTGAGTGGAATGATAGCGGGCAAGAAAAGCTTTTTTGCTAAATGTGAATTTGAAGAAGGTTACGGGGTAGACATTGGTATTTTAATGGACATGTATAATCTTGGTGCCGTTATTAAAGAAGTAAGTATTGGCAGTATTGAAAACAGGATGCAACCATTGGAACAATTGGGTAAAATGAGCCGGGAGGTAGCCCGAACCATCATCAAAAAATCGAAGGGGATGGATGTTCAAAACCTGGAAACCTATGAGAATATACAAGTAATCCGGGAGCAGATGGAATTTGCCATACGGGAAGGGCTGATGTCGTTAAAAAAGATTGCCATGTTTGATATGGACAATACCATTTTGCGGGCTAGTTTTATAAACACGGCCGCCGCGGAATTTGGATTCAAAAAAGAATTGGTGGATATTGTTACCAACAACAACAATCCGTTTATCCGCACCAAACTGATCGCCCGTTTACTAAAGGGCAAAACCATTGGACAATTGCTGACCGTTACCGATACAATAGAGGTAACGCCACATCTGAA
>JBBQKO010000288.1:0-5324 GCA_038327005.1 Chitinophagales bacterium
AGATTCAAATTTTAAAACGCCGGTGTCCACCAGCACTAAGTTATTATTGAAAAAATTTTTTGCCAATAGCTCATAGGTAGCAGACTCCTCCGTTCCGATGCGGAGCTTAACTTTGCGTTCGCCCCTGTAGTCAAGATACACGGATGTGTAGGGTGGTGTATAAGGAATTGCCAGTTGCTTCTTTAATGCAGGCTTTGCATTTATTCTTAGGAAAACTGCTTCAATATGTTTACACGTACCTAACTGGTTCGTTTTGAAATCCGGGCAACTGCAATAGTTAAGTGAATTATCTGCGCTGCGTAGTGCCACTTTATACGTGGAGGCTGTTTTGGTATTTTCTACTTTGTAGTCTGCAAAAACAACTCCTTCGCTTATTTTTTGAATATCAAAATTCTCATCTTCAGCAATTTGCTGGCGTAATATGATTTGCCATTGCATATCTGTAAGATCAACTGGTTTACGGGTATGCGATATCCGTATTTTTATCGGAGGTCGTTTTTTAGAGCTTGCTTTCTTCTTCATTTTTTTTAATTGTAGTGTAATATAATTTAGAAAGCTGTTCCATATAGCAAGCTGATTAAGTTGTGGAAAAATCATACTACAACAATCTTTGGAAAAGAATCTATTAAGCCACTCCGAACCAATCACAAATATTTCATCTTCTTTATGTAATCAATATTCCACCTGCATCAGTAAGCAAAACAAGCTTATGAGAAATATTTTATTTTCCCTTCTGGTGCTACTACATCTTCAACTGGATGCCCAGATACAAACAATTAAATGGAACCGCCCCATGCAACTAAAAAATTGTAGTGTTGATATAAAGGCCGGACAGTTTACAGCCACCACCTTTATTGAAATGGAATTTTATAATCCCAATGAACAGGAGATTGAAGGACTTCAGCAGTTTCAATTAAAGCCTGGTCAGGTAATAACTGCTTTCCAACTTGAGCTGAACGGGAAATACAGAGATGGTACACTGGAAGAAAAATGGAAAGCCACCAACGCCTACAACCGGATTGTTGGTAAAAGAATTGACCCTGCCCTACTAAGCATGGACTACAACAATTATTACCGGTTGAATATTTATCCGGTACCGGCAAAGAGTAGCCGAAAAATAACTTTCACTATTCAACAACTACTTACTTTGGAGAACGGGGACTTGCAATATGCTTTGCCATTCAATATCCCAGATACTGTGAAGACATTTCATTTATCCATAGTATCAACAGCAAAGGAAGCCAGACCTACTAGTAAGCCGGGTATCATTTCAGACAAAATTTTTAGTCTGGCAGGTGACAACCACAAACTAGAGTTTGATGCTGAAAATATAATTTTAAGGACTCCTGTATCATTTGCAATTCCGCTTTTAAAAACAACTGCCATCTGTACAGCAACAACAGATAGTAAAAAGAATTTTGCAGTACGGTTTCAACCCAACACGGATTTAACTTATCAAATTAACCCAAAAGAAATAACTATTTTTTGGGATGCATCCGGCTCCGGAGAAAATAGAAATGCCAATCTTGAAATCAGCTTTCTGCAACAATTTATTTCATATCATGAGATTCGAAAATTGACAATTGTACCATTCAATCATCAATTATTAGATACAGTTATTTTTTTGCTAATAGATGATAACAACAAGAGTTGGAAACAATACCTTCGAAATATAAATTACAATGGCGCCACTCAACTGGGATGCATCAATTTGGGCAATGCCAATCCGGAAATATGCTTGTTGTTTACTGATGGAAGAAATACCTATGGTAACAAAAGGCCTATACCGAATGGCTCGCTATTGTATTGCATTAACAGTTCCTGTAATGCCGATATAAAAGCAATGGATCAAATAGCGGGAAGCAGTGGTGGCAAACTTATCGACCTCACCAGGATTTCACTTGGTAGTGCAATTGACGTAAGCAACAAGGCAGAAAATTGGCTGCTAAATATTAGCTCTTCCAGCGGAAAAATTATTACCCATCAATCGATCCCAATGAAACTGAATCAACCGCTACTCATTAGCGGAACGCTACCGGATCAAACAGATACATTGTTTCTTCATTACGGAAATAACAATGCAATAGTTGGTGTGCAGCAAATTGTTTTACCAGCAAAAAGCAATTGTAACGAGCCACTGATAAGCCGGATAAATATGCTGCAACAATTTGATAGAATAATCCATAGCTCTGACTGGGAAAAAGTATTGGATTTTGGATTGGATGAGCATGTGATAACACCTAACACAGCCTATATCGTTTTGGAACGCATTGAGGATTACATCAAATATAATATTGAGGCACCAAAAGATTTACAGGAAGAATGTAAGTTATTGCAGTACGTAAAATCAGATACCCGTGGATACAGGCAGCGGATAAAACAGCAGGATGCTTTTAGCATACTGAGTGAAGTGGTAAAGGTTTATAATGAACGAATAAAAAAAGGGGACCAAAAAGAAGACTTGATCAGCTTAGCCAAACAGGATCTAGAGAATTTACCACAAACAGAAGAACTTGTTGGCACTATTGAAAAAATACAAAATGCCGAAACTACATTACCAGGTAAAATGCTTGGTATCAATATCACCAATAACAGGCTAGACGAAGTGGTGGTAATAGGATACGGCACTACGCTGAAAAGAAATATAACCGGTTCCGTAACTTATATCCCAAGAAATGAAATAGCAAATGCGATATCTGTGGAACAAGCATTGCAGGGTCGTGTAGCAGGTGTAATGGTAACACAAAATTCTGGTTCGCCGGGAACTGCAGCTAATATTGTGATCAGGGGTTCTGGCTCGTTAAACGGTAACAATGCCCCGCTATATATTCTGGATGGAATGCCCGTTTCCGGGAATATCAATGACATTGTAAACATAAATGACATTGAAAATATCACTGTGCTAAAGGATGCACAAGCCGGAGCTCTTTATGGTTCAATGGCAGTTAATGGTGCCATTGTAATCAGTACAAAAAAGGGACGTAACAATTACTATCATAATAATTATTACAGCAATAAACCTTACCGGTTGAAGGATATGGAAGATATGGACTACCAGCAGGAAATACAGACAGTTCCCGTAAAAGAAAAACCAATAGTTTATAAAAGATTAACAGCAGAATATGGAACTGAAAACGCATTTTATTTTGACATGGCTGAACATTTTTTTAATGTCGGTTTAAAAGCAGATGCGTTCGGCATATTGATGAACGCTGCTGAAAAAATGAATGGCAGCGTAGTAGCACAGCAGGCCATTGCATACATATTGGAAAGCTGGAAAATGTTTGACGAAGCAGGCATCATCTATGCGCAATTAGTAGCAGACGATAGTAGTAATATTGCGTTGCGCAGAGACCTTGCATGGGCACATTATCAACAGGGAAACTCCCAGCAAGCTGTAGACATTTTGTATGAAGCCATTAAAACAAATACCGAACGTAATGACACCAAAAACAGTTCGTTGAAAGCTACTATGTTGTACGAAATGAATGCGATCATTGTGGCACATGAAGACAAGCTAAATATTTCCATGATACCAGCAACAATAATCAAAAATGTACCGGCAGATTTAAGGATCGTTTTAGACTTTAATAAACATGAAGGTACTTCGATGAAAGTAAAAGAACCTGCAGGATTATCAATTGGTTACAATGATACGGTCTCAAAAACGGGAAAAATTATTTACGGAAATAATAACCGCTACTATGACAACGGCGGTCCCATAATTTATCAGCAAACACATGCAAAAAACGGTAGATACAAATTGTCAATAACCTATTACGGATCCTATTACCAGGATCGTAACATTCCATCTTTTGCAAGAATAAAAACATTTAAAAATTTTGGCAAAACAAATCAGTCAATTGAAATAGAGAATATAATACTTGACAACCAATTTGGGGAAATAGAAATTGGAACCATCAATTTTAGTGAATTGAAAAAATAATTTTTCGCCTGAAAGCATTGATTTTACTAGGGTTCAGCATATTCTATTTTTACCTGTTAATAAATATATTAAAAATAAATTTGGCGAATTGAAAAAAATACTTTCATCTTTGCAACGCAAAAGACAAATATCATGCAACGCAATAATTTACATATCGAATCAAAAAGCTGCTTCAGTCCGATAGGATACGATACAGTTTTCGGTGGTGATTATTCGGGTGCGTAATCATAAAGTTTACCAACACTAAGTAATAAAGCCCCGAAATAAAATTCGGGGTTTTTTAATGTTCCGGATTTTAAAGAGGCCAACACAAGTGTGTAACAATTTTGATCATATCTAATTTTAAAAACAAATTGAATAGTCAAATTAATAGTTTAACAACAATACAATTACAGCATTCAGCCAGTATATGGTTGTGGAGCTTGCAAAATTTTTGCAATCGCCTTGATAAGCATACGAATGATCTGTATCCAGACATAAGACCGTGGTGTAAACAGTTGAAGGCATAACGCCTTTTACAATAACGAAGCCCGGTCGATTTAAAAACGACCGGGCTTTTTTTATGTCCGAAAAAATTAAAGTACATGACATTTTTAATAATCGGGTGGCTGGTGCAGGCATTGGCAGAAGCAACATTTAATCGGATTAAAAGACGCTTAAAATATTAAATGCAGCAGGAGGGGTAAAGTCTGTCTGAGCGTTGCCACCGGGCAGGCTTTACCCGCCTCTGCCGATGCTTTTGGTATGAGTTGCAACGGGGAAGCTTTTAAAAAACTAGCCTCTGACTCCTAAAGGGGATAAAAAATAACGAACGGTTCGTTGGTGTAACGGTAACATAACAGATTGTCGATCTGTTGCAACGGGTTCGATTCCCGTACGAACCGCAAACCTGGATTGAAAACAACAAGTTATCTTTAGCTTATTCGGTAAAGCACTGCACTGTGAATGCAAAGAACAGGGTTCGAGTCCCGGAGACAACCAATGCGGCTTGGTGTTCCAGATAATTATCGGAATCCAACATATTCATCTTCGGCTCTTTCTGAGCGGTAAACATAGGATGAATGTTTTCAGTTCAATTCTGAAAGTCGCACAAATTGGTTTATAGTTTAATGGAAAAATGCTGTGCTACGAACGCAGTGAAAGAAGTTCGAATCTTCTTAAGCCAACAGAAAATAAAAATGTGACTTGGTGTAATGATAACACGCCGGTGTTCCCGATAAAAATCCTTACAGGCGAAAGCCGGTAGATGCTAGTTCGAATCTTGCGGTCGCAACAGAATAAATTGACTTGTAGCTCAACGGTTAGAGCAAGAACCTTATACGTTCGAGGTTAACAGTTCGAGTCTGTTCAAGTCAACGAAAAAAAATGATGACTTAAC
>JBBQKO010000289.1:0-5312 GCA_038327005.1 Chitinophagales bacterium
GGTAAGGCTGAACTGTGGAATGGCTTTACAAAACCATCCGCCGGCAACGATCTGGCGATATCAATAAAGAACGAAACCAGCCAATATTCGGCCATTCCATTTTCACAGGGTATCAACCGGATTGTTATCAACCGCAGTTGCACTGTTTCCAATAAAGTTGAAATTGCATTTGTGGTAGATGCCACCGGAAGTATGCAGGATGAAATTTCGTACCTGAAAGAAGAACTGGAAGATATCCTCACCAATATTGCCCGAAAAGATCCGTCACTTGACCTGCACACCGGCTCCGTTTTTTACAGGGATAAAGGCGACGAATACATAACCCGTACACAACCATTTACATCCGGCATTGCTAATACCATCAACTTTATAAAACAACAGTCAGCAGGCGGCGGAGGCGATTATCCCGAAGCACTAAAAGAAGCATTACAAGCTGCCACGGCAGACCTGCAATGGTCGGCTAATGCACGTACGAAAATAATTTTTCTGTTGATGGATGCTCCATCGCATGATGAAGCAAAAAACGAAATGGCCATACTTATTCGCAATGCAGCCGCCAAAGGCATACGGGTAGTTCCCGTGGCTTGCAGCGGCACCGACAAAGAAACTGAATTTATTATGCGGTCGATGGCATTGGCAACCAATGGCACTTATCTTTTTCTTACGGACGACAGTGGCATTGGCAACGGCCATATTAAACCAACCACTGATGAATTTAAAGTAGAACTGCTAAACGATTTGATACAGCGCATCATGGAACAAATGTGTTTTGTAAACACCTGTGATGCGCCAACAAAAAACGTTGAACCATTTTCGGTTTTTACCAATACCGAAAAAGTTATTCTATTTCCGAACCCAACCAACGGACCGGTTACACTACAAACAACAAAAGCCTTAAAAGAAATATTTGTAGCAGATTTTACCGGAAAAATATTGATGCGTACAACGGTAAAAGATAAAAAAGGATTGTACAGCATCAACCTTGGAGCCTTCCCATCCGCAACCTATTTTATACGATACATAACCAAAGAAAATACCAGCGGTGCGGAAAAAGTAATATTGGTAAAATGAGCCCCCTATTTTGCAATTCGTACCCTAAATAATCAATGGCAATAAATGCCGGTTGTTTTCCTTTAATATGCCGGATAAATCAAAACATTTACGGGCATTTTTTATTAAATTGTAGCATGAATAAAAACCTGAATCCAAAACATATACCGGGCATCTACAATTACTGCGACCGCTGGTGTGAGCGTTGCGCATTTACAAGTAGTTGTGCAGTTTATGAAAGAACCAGCGACCTTAGTCCCGAACAAAGTGACGTGCAGAACCTGGCTTTTTGGGGAAACATATCGACTACTTTTTCTGAAGCATTTAGCCTACTGGAAGAAGCTGCAAAAGAGGAAGGCATTGACTTAAAAAAGCTAAACGATGCCGAGTGGGAAATCTATAAAAAGCAGGAGGCAGCAGGCAGGGTAAAAGCAAAGGATCATCCGGTTATAAAATATAGCCGGGATTACGGCATTCAAACAATGGCTGTTTTGAAAAAAAATGAATTGTTGAAACTACAGGCTGAAGCAATTATTCAACAGGCTGATCTGGGTATTAAAAATACACCTGATGCAAAAGCCGAACTGTATAAGATTGCGGATTGCCTTGAAGTGATCCAGTGGTATGTTTTTCAGATACAAGTAAAATTTATGAGAGCCCTGCCTATGATGCCCGGTGAAGCTGAAGACGATAATTTTAAAAATGACAGCAATGGCTCTGCAAAAGTTGCCTTGATTGCAGTAGACCGGTGCTTGAATGCCTGGCAAAAAATATTCACTATTTTACCGGCAGCCGAAGATGAAATCATTCCATTGCTGGCACTGCTGCAAAAGATCCGCCGGATTGGAGAAGCAACTTTTCCGGATGCAAGGGCTTTTATCAGGGTTGGTTTAGATGATTAAATAAACGAACGTGCTACCCATTTCTACCATCTGTAAAAAGTTATTCAAGCTTTAGCCACCTTTTAAAATAACCCCTAAACTGTCGTTGCTGTGTTATCTTTAGCAACTAATCATCCACCTTATTCATGCAACAGCTTTTATCCCATATACAACAATATTCTCCGTTAACAACCGATACGCAAAAAACTCTACCGGACTGCTTTGAAAAAATTATCCTTGGTAAAAATGAATTGCTATTAAAAGAAGGGCAGATTTGCCGGTATCTATATTTTTTGGAAACCGGTGCATTGCGTGGATTTTATAACCTGGACGGAAAAGAAATTACCCATTGGTTTGGATTTGAAAAAGATTTTGTAACCTCCTTTCATAGCTTCATCACCGGCGAGCCAGCCGTTGAAAATATCCAGTTGTTAGAGGGCAGTATTCTGTGGGCGATTTCGAAAGATACTTTAACGGAGCTGCTAAACAAACACCACGAAATTGAAAGACTGGTGCGGATCGCCTATGAAAAATATTATATCCGGCTGGAAGAAAGATTTGTAAATGCACAGTTTAAAACGGCCAAAGAATTGTACGAAAATTTACTGCGACAAACGCCTTATATCATCGAAAGAGTTCCGCTTGGTTTTATTGCATCCTATCTTGGCATCAGCCAGGAAACGCTGAGCAGGATCCGCAGCAAGTTTTAACAAATCACTCAAGGGTTTTTGATAAATGTCAAAAATGGAGCAGTGTTAAGCAGATAGTTTTGTCTCCTAAAATTTAATTATGGAACAAAAACAATTTCAACAACCCTCCGCCGCATTTATTGCCGCTGCCTGGTCTGCATTTTTTATTGGTACCGTTGCCTTCATCATCGGGCTATGGAATGCCAATATGCAACTGAATGAAAAAGGATATTATTTTACCGTTTTAATGTTCGGACTATTTGCTGCCATCTCGGTGCAAAAAGCAGTGCGTGACCAGTTGGAAGCGATCCCCGTAACCAACCTCTATTATGGCATTGCCTGGTTCGCCACTATCTTATCAATTGTACTACTAACGGTTGGCTTATGGAATGCCGACTTAGAAAAAAGTGAAAAAGGATTTTATGCCATGTCTTTTACCCTGAGCGTATTTGCCGCCATTGCGGTGCAAAAAAACACACGGGACAGTAAAGCGGCTAAAATATCAGAACCGTTTTAAAAGCATTCTTTTTCCAGGCAACGTCGGCAGGCAAAACTTACAAGGCTGCCAACGTTGCCTGAAATGAGGCATCAAACGGATACCCCCAGGAATCTATGATTTCCTTTTTAAATTACTTATTAATTTGAAAGATAAAATAGCTACTTAAAAAAATGGTTAATACAACCTTGCACCAGCTGGTTTTTTATACTTACTTTAAAAATAATACCGCCAGTTTGGTCTAGCGGAAAATGATTGATAGTTGCCGAGGCGGCATAGGTTACAAGTTAATATGGTGGCAGCCGTTAACAGGCATACATAGAAAAACAGCAAGCCGGCGTAACCAATAAAAAAAGGATGCCAGCATTAAACTGGCATCCTTTTTTTACCTGGGAATTTCCCTGCTATTTCTTCAACTTTTCATATAATTCTACCGACTTGCTGCCATCCGCATTATTCATCGTTTGCTTGAAACCATCTGTGCCCATCATTTCAACATCAATGTCGAAATCGTGTCCCCGAACTTCGGAATAGGTAGACGCTGTCATGGATTCCTTTACTTTGTTTGGTGCCGGCATGGTAAATTTTCCAAACCCAATACCCGTATGTACTTTGTTGGTAGAGTCTTTCCAGGTATGCCCCCAAATGCAATCACCTGCGTAGTAAGTCTTATATTGAGTTTGGCTTGTATAGGCAGTATCTGTTCCTTTTACTTCAAAACGTTTTACCAGTTTCCATGCTCCATCAAGTGGACTTGTTACGGCATTTCCAACCGATTCATACGCTTCTGTCATATCGAATTTTTGCCCTTTGTTGTCCTGCATACCTGTAATAAACTGTGAGTAACCAGTGCCTGCTTTTGTAACTGCAAGTTTATAAGAGGCCGGCTGGCTATTCTCCCCCGAATCGCCAGCACTATAAATCACATTTTCCGTTACAGAATCTACACCCGCAGTGTAGGATCCAATACCAAAACTGCTGATGGAATCGGGCGAATTAATGTTGGCATACATCATGTAATCGTCGGTGTAAATCTTTAACTGGTTTACATTTGTGTAGCTGGAATCGCTTTGAGTTGATTTAACGTTGAGCGACTTCATCTGGTAGGCACCAGACATACTGAGTGACTCCTTTTTGGCGGAGCCTGTGCAGCTAATAAATAGCAGCATTACCGAAGCAATTGCAAGTTTCATGTTTGATTGTTTTATGTGAGTTAAAAATACAAAGTGAAAGGGAAGTTCAATCTCCGGGGGAAGTTTGTTGAATTAGCAAGTATCAAAGTGTAAAGTATACTAATTTATTAAAATGTAAAAAAAAGTTTTTGGCATCCCGAAAATGACTTGTATGGTTGCACCAGTGCGTTGGAATCACGAAGACTGAACGGTACAATTCGATGCTGTGGCAGGTTGATTGTCCGATTGCTTCAGGGTTGTCTTTTCGGTGTGTTCTGGCTAACGAAAACTGGCACAATCGCTACGCCCTGCATCAAATATTTGCGCCTTTTTTTATGCAATACTTCCATGATTCCCTTCATAAAAAAGGGGTACGGACAAACCCGACACATTGCAGGCCGTGATATAAAAAAGTAAAAATCCCGGCAGATAATGTTCGCAATAATAATTCAGGGTTTACTTCACCCACAATATAACTGCGAGGAAAATTGGGAGCGGTACAAGAGTAAAAGAAGACAAAGAGAAGTTGATTTTGGTTTCAGTCAAATACGGCCCGATAGTATTTCAGCACAACCGATTAACAAAGAATGGAATGAGATTGAGATTGTAATTGCGTGCGGTGGAATAGATATATATAAGCAGGTAGTAGAACTATTAAAAAAGTTACTTTATCTTGACGCAACATAAAATTTAAAGCAATGAAAACAGACGAAATAAAATAACTGTTTGAGCAATTCCAATCCGCTGCTGCTGAAATTGAAGGAGTGGAATGCTGGAGTGCCAGGGAAATGCAAGCGCTTCTGGGATACAGCAAATGGGAAAATTTTGAAAAAGTAATTAGTAAAGCCAGGGATGCTTGCGAGATTACCGGAGAAGAAATCACCAACCATTTTCCTGACGTCAGGAAGATGGTTGCAATTGGTTCCGGTGCTGAAAAGGAAATTGATGATATTGCCCTTACACGATATGCCTGTTACCTGGTGGCACAAAACGGCGATAGCCGAAAAGCAGCAATAGCTTTTGC
>JBBQKO010000290.1:0-5306 GCA_038327005.1 Chitinophagales bacterium
TAGCTATAGTTTTCATCGTCCCGTTTTGCTTCACCATCTTCGGTTTGAGACTCTTCTCTAAAATGTCCGCCGCAGCTTTCATTTCTCTGCAAAGCATCTTTACACATCAATTCTCCTAACTCAATAAAGTCTGCAACTCTACCTGCTTTGTCGAGCTCAGGATTCATATTATTGATTTCACCAGGAATGCGTACATCACTCCAAAATTCTTTTTTCAATGCCTGTATTTCAGCAATGGCTTCTGTCAATCCTTTTTCATCACGGGCCATACCACATTTATCCCACATGATTTTACCCAATCTTTTATGGAAACTTTCTACGGTTTGTTTTCCCTTAATGTTCATCAACGTATCGATCCGATCACTCACTTCCTTTTCGGCAGCAGCAAAAGCAGGATGATCTGTTGGGATAGAAGCCGTGCGGATTTCATCAGCCAGGTAATTGCCCAATGTATAAGGCACTACAAAATAACCATCTGCCAGGCCCTGCATCAGTGCAGAAGCTCCAAGCCTGTTTGCTCCGTGATCGCTAAAATTAGCTTCACCCAAAGCATATAAACCTTTCACCGTAGTTTGTAATTCATAATCTACCCAAAGGCCCCCCATTGTGTAATGCACCGCCGGGAAAATTCGCATGGGCATTTCGTATGGATTTTCGCCCGTTATCTTTTCATACATTTCAAACAGGTTACCATACCTTTCTTCTACCACGGCTTTACCTAATTTAATCGCTTCTTCAGTAGAACCATGGGTATCTCCACCTTTTCCCTGCTCAATTTTACCATAGCGTAAAATCGCATCTTTAAAATCCAGGTAAACCGCCAGCTTCGTAGTGCCCACACCATATCCTTCATCACATCTTTCCTTGGCAGCCCTTGATGCCACGTCACGTGGAACGAGGTTACCAAATGCCGGATATCTTCTCTCCAAATAATAATCTCTTTCTTCTTCTGGAATATCTACTGCTTTACGTTTTTCATCTTTAATTTTTGGCACCCAAATACGACCATCGTTGCGTAAACTTTCACTCATCAGCGTAAGCTTACTTTGGTATTCGCCACTTACCGGAATACAGGTCGGGTGAATTTGTGTAAAACAAGGATTGCCAAAGAAGGCCCCTTTTTTATGTGCTTTCCATGCGGCGGTAACATTGCTACCCATGGCATTGGTACTTAAATAAAATACATTACCATATCCACCGGTACATAACAGTACTGCATGCCCGAAATGTTTTTCCAGTTCGCCATTCACTAAATTACGGGCAATAATGCCTCTTGCTTTTTCGTCTACCATCACCACATCCAACATCTCATGACGTGCATACATGGTTACATTACCCAATGCAATTTGTCTTTCCAAGGCGCTGTATGCACCTAACAATAATTGTTGTCCTGTTTGACCCGCGGCATAGAAGGTGCGCTGCACCTGGGTTCCACCAAAACTCCGGTTGCTTAGCAAGCCACCATATTCTCTTGCAAAAGGAACACCTTGTGCCACACACTGGTCGATGATTGCATTGCTCACTTCTGCAAGGCGATGCACATTGGCTTCTCTTGCACGGTAATCGCCACCTTTAACGGTATCGTAGAATAAACGGAAAACCGAGTCTCCGTCGTTCTGATAATTTTTTGCAGCATTGATTCCACCCTGTGCAGCAATACTATGCGCCCGGCGTGGACTATCCTGAAAACAAAATGCCTTTACATTATATCCCATCTCTCCGAGCGAAGCGGCGGCAGAAGCACCTGCGAGTCCGGTACCTACAACAATTACTTCGAGCTTACGTTTGTTGGCCGGATTTACCAGCTTTACGTGTCCTTTGTAATCGTTCCACTTTTCATTCATTTCACCATTTGGAATTTTTGAATCGAAAGCCATAGTATGGGTAATTAATTGGTTAATTGATTGATTGATTGCTTGTTGATTTTTTGAACTTAGTTTTTGTTCGATTGATTTTTCAACTGATTTTAAATGGCCCATTTTCAGCGTTTACAATCGCAAGGTTTGAAACGTAACAAAATGAAAAATAAAAAAGAGATCTGACAATCGTAAAAAGCTTTCTAAAAACAGGACGTTTGCTTAACTAACCCACTCCAGGTAAATAGCGATGGGCATTAATGCAAATACCAGGCAAATGATTATAGAATAGCCAATACCTGCTGCTTTAATGATGGGTGTATATCTTTTGTGATTAACACCAAATGTTTGAAAGGCACTTTGAAAACCATGTAATAAATGCCAACACAAGGATACTACACCAAGGATATAAACAACAACAACAATTAAATTGTTCTGAAAAACCAATTTCATTTCTTCAAATAAATTAAGCACCATTTGGTTATTATAATCTGCTAATGGAACTTCGTTGAGTGCACGTACATTGGCAATGCCACCAAATCTTGATGGAACCCAGAAATGATACATGTGCAAAATCAGGAAAATTAGAATCAGAGTGCCTAACAAACCCATGCTGCGACTGTACCATGTACTGTTGGCCTGCGGTTTATTAACGGTGTACTTTACCGGTCGTGCGCTCTTATTTTGTTTCCAAAGTAAAAGCCCCTGAACAGTATGTAGCAATAAGAAAAAGAAAAGGCCAATTTCAACCGTTCGAATGATTAAGTTGGAGCCCATAAAATGCCCCCAATGATTAAACGTTTGTCCGCCGTCGTTAAAAAAAATCATTGCATTGATTCCGCAATGAACAATCAGGAAGGTCATCAAAAAAATTCCAGTGAGGCCCATTGTAATTTTTTTCCCTATCGAAGATGTGTAGAAGTTTTTCCAGGTCATATTCAAGATGTTATTTTTTTTTCGAAGCACAAAAGTACATCAGGAATAGTAAAAAAGGCTTTTTATTACAAAATTTAATGCAAACGATACCGTAGTTCAAATATTCATGAAAAGCCGTTTATGAAAGTTGTCGCATCATCCAATTATCTACCTGTTGAAATACAAACTCGGGCTTCAGCGTGCGCCATTGTGGAAAATCCAACAAACCAACATAGTTTGTAAGCCTTACTTTTTTGAAATCATATTGGCTTTGTTCAGGCATATTTAAAATCACCACCCAACCACCGTCATCTACCAATTGTTCCCGCCATTCTTCATAATAACTATCATCACTGCTGTGAAAGTTGAGCACATTTTCGGCTATCAAAATATATTTTGTAATGCCTTGCTTATACATCAAATCTGTCACATCTCTTCTTAATGTCATGATATCATTTTCGATGGCATCGTTCCATTCACCTATCAATTCGATGATTACATAGTCCTGGTCGTAATCTGCAAACAATATTTTCATATAAAGTGTACGAGATCCAAACTCATCCCATTGAGGATGTATGTAGTAATTATAAACCGTATTGCTAAATTCAAATTCGCTATAAGTTTGTCCATAAAAAGGCGATTGCTCATCTTCTTCTGCGGTGTATAAATGGCGCCAGTTAAAATATGGTTCTATATCCTGCATGGATAAAAATTGATAAAAATAAAAGTGTGCAAAAAGATAAATATTTATCCTGGCAAAATTAAATGATAACCAGCAAAGAGTTGCTAAAATAAAATTTTAATCATCAAAATAAACAGGTATAAAAAAGGCCACACAATTCTTGTGTGGCCTTTCTGGATAACATAAATATCGCTGTTTAATTCACTACTAATTTTTCTGAAAATGCCAGTTGCCTGTTTTCGCTCAAAACCTTTACAAGGTACATTCCACGGGCATTTTTTCCTGCAAAACGAATTGCTTCTACCTGTCCGGATTTCGCAATGTTTACCACTTTTGATTGCAATGCCTTACCGGCAATATCGGTTAATACAATGGTATATTTTCCGGCACGCTGCCCATCAAACGACACATAAAACTGGGCACCAGTTGCGGGGTTTGGATAAATTTTTGCATCGCCCAAATCATTAACAATTGGTTTTGTAATATTAAACTTGCTAAGATCATCCGCTTCCTTTTGAGACAGCAAATTACCATTGGCCAAATCGGATGCATTAAATGCAGGTGATGCGCTGATAATTTTTTCAGCAGCCAGACTTTTAATATTTACCTTATACAAACCTTCAATTACATTGGCACTGCTCACCACAAGATTGCCATCATCATCAACTGCGGCGCCATTGGTTGTAAAGTTAACAGGTAAGCCAGTAATGGTGCCCGTTAATGTGGCAACCCTGCTGCTAATATCAATCGTAAATACATTATGATTGGCTGAAACAACTACTAGTTTACCAAACGCATCTGCTACCATATCTCCGCCCCAACTGGTGCATTTATTATGTATCGACATCCCTTTATTACCTTCTGCGTCAACTAAATTTCCAAGATCTTCAACTACAGGCGTTTTACCGGTTGTAAATTTTATTAGATGGTTGGCATCATTTGACAGTGCATATCCATTGCCATCAGCCGCTATCACCATTCTGGTAATGTGGTTTTCTTCCGACTGGTACCCTGTGTTGGAAGGTGCGGCAATTACATTCTTTTTAACGGTGGTAAAATTTGCATCCGGTTTGCCTAGATCCAGGAAGCGGATATCAGAAAAATGCATGGTTGCAAAATACAGCCTGTTATGCCTGGTATCAAATGCACAAGCTGCTACGCCTAAACCGGTTGGGTTTTCATTTACATTCACTGACCTTGCAGCCATTGTACTTTTATCAGCATTGGTTGTTTTGAAAGGAGTTTTATCGGCTTCGAACAAAGTTTTACTCACTTTGCCGGAAGCGATGTCTACCTGTTTGATATCTGCCCAGAAAAAAACATTATTGGCCTTTCCCGTAATGGCAAAGGTTTTAGATGCAAACTGGGCTGTTGAAGAAAAAGAAATTGCAATAAATGCAGCGGAGAGTAAAAATTTACTTTTCATATCAGTAGAATTTTGTTTTTAAATGAAATTGAAATTAATAAATTGGCAGAATTTATCCAACTAATTTTTTAAATATCATTCAGGACTTCTAATTACAGATCCTGAAATATTAATTCCATCTAAACCTCAATTTTCCGCCCCCCACAGTCACATCTGACGCAATATTAAAAACAAAATGACGATTCGATTTGTGAATGATGAATTGTGAACGGTGAAGTTTTTTCCATTCACAATTCACCATTGACCACTGACACTTAACTTAACACCAGATTGTTTAGCGTTTTATGAAGCTGAATGATATTTGACTAAACCATCCATTGGGTTTTTCAATACCTTACCCAATTCCAATTCATAACTGTTGCACATTTCTTTTAATATATCCCTAAACCCGTATGCAACACTTCCTATAAAATTAATCGGCAGTGTC
>JBBQKO010000291.1:0-5287 GCA_038327005.1 Chitinophagales bacterium
CTTTCATACCATCGGCGTAAGTGATGGAATGAGTAATGGAACACCTGGTATGCGTTATTCACTGGTGAGCAGGGATGTTATAGCAGATTCAATCGAAACAGTTTGTGGTGCACAACACTATGATGCATTGATAACGGTACCTGGTTGCGATAAAAATATGCCGGGTTCCTTGATTGCAATGGGCAGGTTAAATCGTCCGTCAATTATGGTTTATGGTGGTTCCATTGCAGCGGGCCATTACAAAGGACAGGATTTGAATATTGTATCTGCCTTTGAAGCCCTCGGACAAAAGATGGCCGGTAATTTAGAGGAAGAAGATTTCTTAGGCATTGTAAAACACAGTTGTCCCGGAGCTGGTGCCTGTGGCGGAATGTACACGGCCAACACCATGAGCAGTGCCATCGAAGCATTGGGGATGAGCCTTCCGTATTCTTCCAGCAATCCGGCATTAAGTGAAGCCAAAAAAACGGAATGTTTAAATGCTGGCAAGGCTATCCGTCACCTGATGGAAATGGATATAAAGCCTGCTGATATTATGACGAGAAAGGCATTTGAAAATGCAGTTACTATCATCATGGCTTTGGGCGGAAGCACCAATGCGGTGTTGCACATGATCGCTATTGCTAAGAGCGTTGATGTAGTTTTCAAACTGGACGATTTCCAAATGATTAGTGATAAAGTTCCGGTATTGGGTGACCTTAAGCCAAGTGGTAAATATTTAATGGAAGATCTTCATAATATTGGCGGCGTGCCGGCAGTGATGAAATATCTGTTAGCGCAAGGTCTTTTGCATGGCGATTGCCTGACAGTAACGGGTAAAACTGTTGCAGAGAATTTAGCGAATGTTCCGGAATTGGATTTTGATACACAAAAGGTGATACTACCTGTTGAGCATCCAGTGAAAGCTACAGGTCACCTGCAAATCCTGTACGGCAATTTAGCTGAGCGTGGAAGTGTGGCGAAAATATCCGGTAAAGAAGGAGAGTTGTTTGAAGGACCGGCCAGGGTTTTTGATGGTGAGTCTGAATTAATTAATGGTATTAACAGCGGAAAAATAAAATCAGGAGATGTAGTGGTAATAACCCATGTAGGGCCAAAAGGTGCACCCGGTATGCCCGAAATGCTGAAGCCAACCTCTGCAATTATTGGAGCAGGTTTGGGTAAAAGTGTTGCCTTAATTACAGATGGCAGATTCAGTGGCGGTACGCATGGTTTTGTAGTTGGGCACATTACACCTGAGGCATTTATTGGTGGTTTAATCGGATTGGTTCAGGATGATGATATCATTGAATTGAATGTGGCTACCAAGAAGATGACGTTGAAAGTATCGGAGGAAGAAATAGCCAGGCGCAGGGCCAACTGGAAACAACGTCCATTAAATGTAACCAAAGGTATTTTATTTAAATACGCAAAGTATGTGAAGGATGCCAGCGAAGGTTGTGTAACGGATGAGGAGTAGAAAAGCCCCCAGCCCCGCTAGCCAGCGGGGAGGAAGAAGGAGTTCGATAATACCTTCTTTTTTTTAAAGTCAAGATAGCGGATATTAAAAAACAAGCAGCACATTTTTTAAAATAACATACAATGGAAACATTAGACATCATCAAAGAAAAAGCAGCACCCGAAATTGCAGTGTCTGCGTCCAAGTTGCCTCTCCAGGAGGCAGAAGGGGTTGAAATTACAGGCTCACAGGCTGTGTTAGACGCTTTTGTTGTAGAAGGAGTGGATACCATTTTTGGATATCCGGGTGGTGCCATTATGCCAATCTATGATGCATTGTATGATTATCACGATCGGTTAAAACATATTTTGGTTCGTCATGAACAGGGTGGCATACACGCAGGACAAGGCTATGCAAGAAGTTCTGGTAAAGTAGGCGTAGTGTTTGCCACCAGTGGCCCCGGTGCTACAAACCTTGTAACTGGTTTGGCTGATGCGATGATTGATAGTACGCCATTGGTTTGTATCACCGGGCAGGTTTTCGCACACCTTTTGGGAACGGATGCTTTCCAGGAAGTGGATGTGATCAATATTACTACACCGGTAACCAAATGGAATTACCAGGTAACTGATGCTACAGAAATACCGTCTGTATTGGCAAAGGCTTTTCATATTGCAGGTAGTGGCAGGCCAGGTCCGGTTTTGATTGATATTACCAAAAATGCGCAAATACAAAAATTCGCATACAAGGGTTATACAAAATGCACCTTTGTAAGAAGTTACCGGCCAAAGCCAATTGTTCGCAATGAATACATTGTAGCGGCTGCCAAACTAATCAACGAAGCAAAAAAGCCATTTGTAATTTTCGGTCAGGGGGTAATATTGGGTAAGGCAGAAAAAGAATTTAAAGCCTTTATTGAAAAAGGTGGTTTGCCTGCAGCATGGACTTTATTGGGACTAAGCGCCTTGCCAACCGACCATCCACAAAATGTTGGGATGTTAGGGATGCATGGTAATTATGGTCCCAATGTTTTAACCAATGAATGCGATGTGCTGATTGCTGTGGGAATGCGTTTTGATGATCGTGTTACCGGACGACTGGATAAATATGCCCGCCAGGCCAAAGTAATTCACCTTGATATTGACCCTGCTGAAATAGATAAAAATGTAAAATCAACCGTGCCTGTCTGGGGCGATTGTAAAGAAACATTACCATTGCTAACAAAGCTGATTGAGGAAAAACAACACACCGAATGGATTGCAAAATTCAATGAGTTTAAACAAAAGGAAATAGAGGTTGTAATCAACGATGAGCTAAATCCAACAGGCGATACATTGACAATGGGTGAGGTAATAAAAGTGTTGAACGAATTGACCAATGGGGATGCCATCATCGTTACAGATGTTGGTCAGCACCAAATGGTTGCCTCCCGGTATGCTAAATTCAATCAGAGTAAAAGTAATATTACTTCGGGTGGTGCAGGCACCATGGGCTTTGCTTTACCGGCAGCAATCGGTGCAAAATTTGGCGCTCCTCATCGTCCCGTAATAGCCATCATTGGAGATGGCGGTGTTCAAATGACCATCCAGGAATTGGGCACCATCATGCAATGTGAAGTAGATGTGAAGATTCTGATTTTAAACAACGAATTTTTAGGAATGGTGCGCCAGTGGCAGCAGCTATTCAATGATAAACGTTATTCTTTTGTAGACATTGCCAGTCCGGATTATGTGATGGTTGCAAAGGCATACAAAATAGAAGGACAACGCATTTCACAAAGAGAGGAGATTAAGGATGCATTGTCTGCAATGTTAAATCACGAGGGCGCTTATTTGCTGGAAGTGATGGTTGGAAAAGAAAACAATGTATTTCCGATGGTTCCACAGGGTTGCAGTGTTGCTGAAATCAGATTGAGTTAAAATTCTTAAAACATTGCAATGATATTCGAAACAGATACGGCGATAGAAACTATTCAGCAAAGCCGAAGATTATTTATAAACCTGGTGGAAGATTTGTCCATTGAAAAGCTGAATGAAATACCGGAAGGATTCAATAACAATATCATTTGGAATTTTGGACATGTGATAGTAAGCCAGCAAATACTTTGTTACAAACTGGCCAATCAACCGTTGAAGATAGATGCAGCCTATGTGGCAAAATATGCAAAAGGAACAAAGCCTGATTCATTTATTGATGCAGAAGAATTTGCTTTTTTGAAACAGCAGGCGGTCACTTTGATCAATGAATTGATTACAGATATTCAAGCCGGCATCTTTGATAAATTCGATACCTATACCACTAGTTTTGGTGTAGTGCTGAATGAGATAGAAGATGCAGTAAAATATTTGACGATGCATGAGGGTTTGCATCTTGGTTATTCGATGGCATTGAAGCGAATTATATCCAGATAGTTTTTGGATCATTGCATGATTCGAAAAAAAGTAATTGCTATTAAATAAATTTTGATCATCCGGTTAATACCGCAACAGGTTTCATTATGAAAAAGGAATTCACCATAACAGTTTATACAGAAAACCAGATTGGTTTGCTTAACCGCATCGCCATCATTTTTGTAAGAAGAAAAATAAATATTGATAGCATGAATACGTCTCCATCAGAGATTGATGGAATTCATCGCTTCACCATCATGATTGATGAAACGGAAGAAGTAGTAAGAAAAGTGTGCAGGCAAATTGAAAAGCAGGTAGAAGTGTTGAAAGTATATTATAATACGGAAGATGAACTGGTATGGCAGGAAATGGCCTTGTACAAAGTATCTACCGAAGAAATAGCAGAAAAAGTAAAAGTAGAAAGATTGCTGAGAGAATGCGGTGCAAGAGCAGTTGCCATCACCAAAGATTTTACCGTATTTGAAACAACCGGTCACAGAGAAGAAACAGATAAATTGGTGAAAGCGTTGGAACCATACGGACTGATTGAATTTGTACGAAGTGCAAGAATAGCCATCATCAAAAAAAGCAGGGGCTTCCATGAAAAGCTAAAAGAGTTTGAAGCATTGGCTCCAGGTGAAGAGGTGAAAGAAAATGAGTTTTTAAATCAACAGGAAGAGGTTTTTAGTATGTAGAAAAGCCCCCTGTCCCCCTGAAGGGGGAACTTAGGTCAGTCATCATTTGAAATAGCATTCACTCTTTTGAAGAATTGAGTGATATTCATTAAAATATAACTGATGCTCGGGTTGAAAGAAGCATCACATTGGTATGCCGTATAGGGGAGACTATTTCTCTTCTTTTATTAAAAGAAAAAACAACAGAACAATTTCACAGCAGTGCTGCTATGAAATACAATCACTGAAAAAATATTTTTAAAATAAACTATCATCATTATTAACTCCTCCGGACAGGATTGACACTCCGCTGCGGCGGGACGGGGGTAAACAACAAAAAACATGGCTAATTATTTTAACACATTGTCGCTAAGAGAAAAACTAAACCAATTGGGTGTTTGTGAATTTATGGACAAAAGTGAATTTGCAGATGGTGTAAATGAACTGAAAGGAAAGAAGATTGTAATTGTGGGCTGCGGAGCACAAGGGTTGAACCAGGGCTTGAATTTGAGAGATGCTGGTTTGGATATTACCTACACGTTGCGCCAGGAAGCGATTGATGCAAAAAGACAATCGTGGAAAAGTGCGACTGAAAATAATTTTAAAGTTGGAACCTACGAAGAGTTGATTCCTTCTGCTGATTTGGTAATTAACCTTACACCGGATAAACAACATACTGCTGTAATCACTGCCATCATGCCGTTGATAAAACAGGGCGCTACACTTTCTTATTCTCATGGTTTTAATATTGTGGAAGAAGGCATGCAGATTCGTAAAGACATTAC
>JBBQKO010000292.1:0-5280 GCA_038327005.1 Chitinophagales bacterium
GCCCATACCGATGGCGTGCATGCTTATTTTATAATAAATATTGGCAATTAATGCTGCTGAAGAAGAGATGAAAACCCCAAACATGAAGGCAACCAAAATACGGGGTACATAGTTTTGCTCTCTCAATACATATTGTGTCCAAAAGAAAAAAGTGCCGGAAGCGATATAAGGAATGATGCGATCTTTTTGGGTTTTTAAAAAGATAGATTCAATAAATCCAAGCGCTTTTAATAATAAAACAGTTACTACCGGAAATACAAAAGCATTGATGGTAACCAGAAGTAAGAGTTTCTTTTTTCCCAACACACTAAAGCCGGAAAAGTAGCTGGGGTGTACAAACGCCAAAAACCAGGTAACGTATAACGGAATAAACAGCGGATGAAAGATATAAGAAAATACATGCGCAAAAAACCTGGTTACGGAAGAATGGCTGCTGGTATTCGTTGGTTCATTCAATGTTGACCTATCTAAAACCTGGTTGGTAATATCCATAAAAGCTGTTCTTAACACCCCTTCATGGGATGGGGGTATTATAATTCTTTTCTCAATCTTGCTACCGGAACATTTAATTGTTCCCGATACTTGGCAACGGTTCTCCTTGCAATATTGTATCCTTTTTCCTGTAATAATTCGGTTAAACGTTCATCGCTTAGCGGATGCTTTTTACTTTCTGCTTCTATTAAATCGCTCAGGATTTTTTTAACCTCACGGGTACTTACCTCTTCACCACTATCGGTCTGCAAACTTTCACTAAAGAAAAACTTTAAGCGGTAAGTACCAAATTCTGTTTGCACAAATTTACTGTTGGCAACACGACTTACAGTGCTGATATCAAGGTTGGTTTTCTCGGCAATGTCTTTTAAGATCATTGGCCGCATTTCAGTTTCATCGCCGGTTATAAAAAAATCGTATTGATAATCCATGATGGATTCCATGGTGCTTAACAAAGTATGTTGTCGTTGCTTGATGGCATCAATGAACCATTTGGCCGAGTCAATTTTTTGTTTGATAAACAGGACCGCTTCTTTCTGTCTTTTATCTTTTTTTGTACCGCGGTCGTAATCTTTCAGCATGTCACGATAACCTTCACTGATACGCAGGTCGGGTGCATTTCTACTATTGAGGGTTAGCTCTAATTTACCATTGTTGTTGATGATAAAAAAGTCGGGAATTACATAACCTTCGCCTTTACTGCTTTCGCCGATATGGCCACCTGGTTTGGGATTCAGTTTAATGATTTGGTTGATGATTTCCCTTAGCTGGTCATCAGTGATATTTAAACCACGTTGTATTTTTTCGTAATGTTTTTTGGTAAACTCATCAAAATATTTCTCCAATACTTTAATGGCCATGAGCACTGACCCTCCTTCATTGTGCCTTCTTTCCAACTGTATCAACAGGCATTCCTGTAAATTTCGGGCACAAACGCCGGGAGGATCAAATTGTTGAATTTGAAGCACCAGTTCCGAAATCTCTTCTTCACTTGTTTGTATATTTTGGCGAAAAGCCAGGTCATCTACAATGGCGCTGATATCCCTTCTTAAGTAACCATCATCATCCAGGTTGCCGATAATCTGTTCGGCCACCTGCTGTTTGTGTTCATCCAGGTTTAACTGACCCACCTGTTCCAGCATGATTTCGTTAAAGCCGGTTTCAACCTTATGTGGTATTACTTTGCTATCATCCTGTTCCGGATAATTTTCATCCCTCATTTTATAATCGGCAATATCATCATCGCCATCCTGCACATAATCGCTGATGTCGATGTTATCATATTCATCCGAACTGCCATCCAGGTCAAATTCATCCTCCTTGGTTTCAAATTCTTCGGTGGTGTCATTTTCAAATTCTTCCGCTTCCTCTTCTTCACCGGTTTCCAATGCAGGATTTTCTTCCAGTTCTTCTTTAATCCGATCTTCCAATAATGCAGTAGGCACCTGTAGCAGTTTCATTAACTGAATTTGCTGGGGCGATAATTTTTGTAACTGTCGTTGATATAGTCCCTGACTTAAAGCCATATATTTTTTAACTGATCTCCTGTGGAGACGATTGTATTGATAAATTATTTTAGTACCCGTGTTGGTCAATTTTACTGCATTGATCAACGTTTAAAGATCTTTTTTGTAGATTATTTTATATTCCAGGTGGTGTTAAAAAGTGCTGAAAAGTAAAATAACAACGTACAAAGCAAACCACTTATTCTGTAAAGCCGTAAATTTACACACATTCAACAACGTAAAGTGAATAAAAAATGTAAAATTATATTTTATTGCATGGTTTTTGTAGCCGCCAACGCTTTTTCGCAAACTGCCGATACAAAATCCAGGAAAATGTTTTTACTACAAAAACCTGGTGTAACAGCTATAAAAAGTAATTGGATTATTAAAAACCAACACCAGCCTCCACCAATTAAACAAGTGATTGCGCCTGATTTTTATGTTACCAATCTCGGTTTTTTTTGCAAACAAGAAATTAAATTTGAAAAGGCAACTAAAATACCTTTCCGGTTCAGATTAGGGAGTGTGGAAGATTGCGACAGGATGGAAGGAAAACACAGATCAACTGTGACTATTAGATAAAGCTAGTAACTCAGCATCAGTTCTTCAACTGTATTTGATCATTTTGTAAAACAGGTGATCCCTTCTCCTAGTAAACCAATAGTTTTTGTGGTTGTGAAAACATTGGTATAAACTGCACATCGCTGCTATTTTTCCTGAAAGGTAATCACGGATGATTTTGTAGTTGTAAAAAATTGCGCTGTAACGTTCAAGGTGCGGAGAAAGCTCAGCCTAATTAAAATTGAAAATGCAATGTGAAAGAGAAAATGATTTTGCTGAAGTAAACACCAAAAGTTCCCATCAGTGGCGAAGGTGTCTCCGGATAAACCAGGGAGTTATCGATCTTCTTATCGGGTTGCCGGTTCGGGAGGGTTGCAGAATACAAAAAAGCAGTAGCCGCTAAGGCTCCTGCTCTTTGTATAAAATTTTTGCGATTATTATTACCCATTTGAATGTATTGGAAACATCAAATTAAGCAAAAATGATTTAATAAGTTACTGCATGTTCTTCCAATATTCTTTTTATAACAGTTACCATCTGGTGGCCTTTTTGCTCTATCTGTTCTTCCGTCCACAATAAACTGATTAAGGTAGAAACGCACCGGCTCATTACGGCGTCACTGGCAGAAAAATCTTTGTTGGCCTGGTGAATCACTGCCTTCTTTAAATCCGGATGGAGGTGATTGAGTGTAACTGCATTTTTTAAATGATCCCATTTGCTGATATAATGCCAGTTGTTATCAAACCAATGAAAATGCCCGGCCATAATACCCTGGGTACGCATGGCAGCAACAACATCTCTTGTAATTTCAGGGGTTGGTAGAAACCAACTTAAAAAAGTACAACTGTCGCCCGAATCATCGGGTACCCGTCTGAAAGTAATTTCAGGGATGGCGGATAAAATATTTCTGAGTGCTTTGTTGTTCTTACGCTGGATCGTTAAAAAAGTATCCAATTTTTTTATTTGAGCAAGACCCACCGCAGCATGTAATTCGCTGATACGGGAGTTGTATCCGATAAAAGGATGAAGATCGGCTCCGCGGTCTGAGCCCTTATGATCATGGCCATGATCGCTGTAACCATCGCTGGCGATATAAACATCTTCCCGGTTGCTCATCACCACGCCACCCTCTGCACAGGTAATTGTTTTTACAAAATCAAAACTAAAGGTACCGGCATCACCAATAGTGCCTAGCTTTTTGCCTTTGTAGGTTCCTCCAATACTTTGGCAGGCATCTTCAATCAATACCAAATTATGTTCTTTACAGATTGCGAGCAACTCATCCATATCGGCCATACTACCACACATGTGAACCGGCATAATGCACCTTGTTTTCGGGGTAATTGCACTTCTTACTGCGGTCGGGTCAAGCGTCAATGTATCATCTACATCTACTAAAACCGGTATAGCACCTACACTTATAACGGCTTCAAAACTTGCCACAAAAGTGAACGAAGGAATGATCACTTCATCTCCGTATCCTATCTTAAGTGCACTCAATGCAGCAGTTAATGCAGCAGTACCGCTGCTAACCAAATGAGCATGATTACAACCAAAAGTTTCGCAAACTGCCTGCTCCAGCTCCTTTGCTTTCCAGATACCCTTGCGGGCTGCATCGAAACCATAGCGCATCAGGATGCCGGTTTCCAGTACGTCATTTACTTCTTTGCGTTCCTCATCTCCAAATAATTCAAAACCAGGCATGATTAAATATTTATAAGTAAAATAATTGTGACAACAAAGGTAGAGAAATCGTTATTTAAAATGATTCGAAACCTGTATCTAATAAATGGGTAGCAGCTCTAATTGGTCGCAACTTCCTACGTTTTTCTACTGGTGAATGGTATTCATTCTAAGGTCAGCTCAACAACCGGATCCCAGAAATGAGTTTTGAAATCTACAATCACATCGTCTTTTACCACAACTTTCTCTTTTAAAAGTAGTTCTTCCATTAAGGTTGGGAAGGCAAAATGAGCTTTGCCCGAAAGCATTCCATTCCTGTTTACCACCCGGTGTGCCGGCACTGTTGGTTTTACTGTATGTGCGGCATTCATGGCCCAGCCTACCATACGTGCTGAAAGTTCGGTACCGAGGTAGCTGGCGATGGCTCCATAGGAGGTGACCCTTCCTTTTGGTATCTGTCGCACTACATCAAATACATCCGCAAAAAAAGAATATTCGGCTGGCTTTTTCTTTTCCATGTTCTTATACCTCTTTTGTATTTTGGGCTGTTAGCAACAGTTCGCTGCGTTTAGGCTCGGGCACATTTACATATTGATAGGGACAATGTTTGCAACCATTGCCACAGCAACTGCCTTTATCAAGGTGATATTTTTCTGTAAGCACCACATATCCGTCCTCGTTGTAATAATAATCTACCTGTTCCTCTAGCTTGTGCATGTCATTAAATGGTAGTTGTTTTTAAGTTAACGATGAATGGTGAATGGTCAATGGAGAAACTCACCATATACCATTCACCATTCGATGCGTGATGGTATTATTAGCAAAGCGCTGATTTTTAATTGTTTTCACTTTCCTTCAGCAGTTGGTATAGCTCCTCATCCAAATCAGGAATAACGGCGGGTAACTGAAATTTAAGATAATAGATTTTATTGCTTCCCGCAATATCCAATGCTTCGTAATGCGTTTTTATCTTCAGCAATTCACTGGGACTGCCTCCATACACATCATTGCTATCTTCAACAAGCACCAACTTATAAAG
>JBBQKO010000293.1:0-5227 GCA_038327005.1 Chitinophagales bacterium
CAGTCGGCAAAATCCCTATTTTATTTATTTCGATCAAACCGGAAATCCTTTTGATGGCACATTGAAAGTGCAAGGCAAACAGGTAAGTATATTCCCAATTATACCTTCTGTAACGTGGAATTTTAAGTTTTAGAAGAAGAAGCCCCTAAATCCCATGAAGGGAACTTTGCACCCTGATAATTTTTGTCGATTTTATATTTGGGAAAGATGATCCTTTGCTTAGAGGATAAATGATTTTAAATGCTGTCGAATTTTAATTTTGGTCTTTGCTTTCAAGTTCCCCGTTTAGGGTGTTAAGGGGCCTGCCTTTTTGGAAAACCTGATTGTTCCACTTTTTTTAAGATCGGAGGCAATTCTTACTTCATAGCGCCTGTCGCCATCCGTTACTACCATCAATGCTGTGTTGGGTGGGATTATGCCTAAATTTTCGGCATACATTGTTAGTTCGTTTATTGCCTTTCCATTGGTTACTTCCAATGTGAGTGAGATTGGCTTGTCGGTTAATCTTTTACGGGACAGCACCAATTTTCCATTGTAGAAGAGTGAAATACTGTCGCCATCAATATCGCCGTTGTCATACAAATCAACTTTAAAAGTTGCATTGCTGATCTCTATTGTTTTAATGATATCACTGGTTCTTTTGTCGAACTCCATTTGCTGCGTTTGAATGGTAACTGACTGCTTTTTTGTTTCAGGTGCAATGATATCCGGAATACTCCTGTCAATCATTTTATTTCTTACAGCTACTCCTTCAGACGCTGTTGAGGATTTCGGCCTTGAAGTAGTTTTTGCCAGCGGGGTTGCTGCTGTAGGCTTACTATTTGGTTTTATAACAGGGGCTTTCAATTTAGGTTTTGCAGCTACAGGAGGTACCTGTTTAGCGTTTGTCTTTTTAGTGACGGGATTATTTGGTTTTGCAGCCGCCGGGTCTTTTGAAAATGGAGTACCCTCTTGTGATTTATTAAAAGATGCAAGATCCTTGCTCAAGGTTCTTCGTGTTAATGTAGTGATTCCTTTTCCACAATTACCTAACTGTCCTTCAGCAGGAATCCATCTGCCCTTTAACTCTTCGGTTCCGGATTCTTTCTGATAGTTTAAAATATGGGTTTGCAAACAATCGCTCCAATCGGGTGGAGTGGAGCCTTTGATACGTGCCAGCTCTGTCACCTTCATGCTATTGGTACTTTTATAATAGGTGCCACCAAGCGAACAAATAACAAAAAAGCGCCTGTTTTGAAAGTAGCTGTAGGAATAGCCAGTAATTTCTGTACCGTTTACCTCAATTTCAAGTACGTACTCTGTGTTATCGGCACTGGCCTGGGTTATGTCTCCCTTACTATCAAAATAGCCCCGCCATTGGCCGTTTATTTTTTGGCCAAACATTGCCAATGAACTAAAAAAAAGAGCGGTTACAATTATTATTTTCTTCATGATCACTTTTGCATTTACTTTCAAAAAATAAGTATAATTATCTTTAATTTTCATCATCCGCAAAGATATTTTAGTTCTGAACTTCCTTAGCTAATAGTTCGTTAAATTTGCATCTCAAAAATTAAGGTTGAATTTATATAGATTATGATAAAAATTACACTACCCGACGGTGCGGTGAAGGAATTTGAGGCGGGAATTAGTGCCATGGATGTGGCAAAATCAATCAGCGAGGGCCTTGCAAGAAAAGTTTTGGCTGCTGCAATCAATGGACAGGTTTGGGATGCGGCCAGACCAATCAACGAAGATGCTTCACTACAATTATTAACGTGGAACGATAATGAAGGGAAAACCACCTTCTGGCATTCCTCTGCACATTTATTAGCTGAGGCGCTGGAATTTTATTACCCCGGCGTTAAGTTTGGATATGGCCCGCCGGGCGAAAAAGGGTTTTACTACGATGTGGATTTGGGCGACCAAACGCTGAAGGAAGAAGACCTCGCCAAGCTGGAAAAGAAAATGATGGAGCTGGCTAAAACCAATGAAGTATTTGAAAGAAAAGAAATTACCAAAGCAGATGCAGTAAAATACTTCACTGAAAAGGGCGACCAGTATAAGTTGGAAATCATCGATCGTCTGAATGATGGTGAAATTACGTTCTACACCCAGGGCGGCTTTACAGATTTATGTCGTGGTCCGCATATTCCCAATACCGGATTTATCAAAGCCATCAAGCTCACCAATATTGCCGGTGCTTATTGGTTGAATGATGAAAAAAATAAAATGCTAACCAGGATTTACGGCGTTACTTTTCCAAATGCTAAGGAATTAGAGGAACACCTGGTAATGCTGGAAGAAGCAAAAAAGAGAGACCATCGCAAATTGGGTAAAGAATTAGAACTGTTTGCCTTCTCCGAAAAAGTGGGTATGGGTTTGCCATTGTGGTTGCCCAAAGGTGCTATGCTTAGAGAAAGATTGCAACAATTTTTACAGAAAGCTCAAATGGATTCCGGTTATCTTCCGGTAATCACTCCGCATATCGGCCATAAAAATTTATATGTTACATCGGGCCATTATGAAAAATATGGAAAGGATAGTTTTCAGCCAATTAAAACACCACAGGAAGGAGAAGAGTTCTTTTTAAAACCAATGAACTGTCCTCACCACTGTGAAATTTATAAAACCTCACCCCGTAGTTATAAAGATTTACCATTGCGATTGGCTGAGTTCGGTACTGTTTACCGCTACGAACAACATGGCGAATTACATGGGCTTACCAGGGTAAGAGGATTTACGCAGGATGATGCTCATTTGTTTTGTATGCCTAACCAGGTAAAAGATGAATTTAAAAAAGTAATTGATTTAGTGTTGTATGTTTTCAATTCGTTGAGCTTTACCGATTACACGGCACAAATTTCGCTCAGGGATAAAGTTGACCGTAGTAAATATATTGGCACCGACGAAAACTGGGATCTTGCAGAACAGGCTATCATTGAAGCTTCGGCTGAGAAAGGACTCAAGACTGTGATTGAATATGGAGAAGCCGCCTTTTATGGTCCGAAGTTGGATTTCATGGTAAGAGATGCCATTGGAAGAAAATGGCAGTTGGGTACTATACAGGTAGATTATAATTTGCCGGAACGTTTTGACCTTACTTATATTGGAGAAGACAATGCGAAACACCGGCCGGTAATGATACATAGGGCGCCGTTTGGAAGTATGGAACGTTTTATAGCTGTACTGATTGAACATTGCGCCGGTAAATTTCCATTGTGGCTGGCACCAACGCAAGTAAAGATTTTGCCTATTAGTGACAAATTTTTACCATATGCAGAAAATCTTTTATCGCAGTTAAAAAATGCGGATATTCGTGCCGAAATTGATGACCGCAATGAAAAGATTGGTAAAAAGATCAGGGATACAGAATTGGCAAAAGTACCGTTGATGCTGGTGTTGGGTGAAAAAGAAGTGAACGAAAACAAAGTTGCCATCAGAAGACAAGGCAAGGGCGATTTAGGCGTAACAACGATACCTGAATTTATAGAAATGGTAAATGAAGAAGTTAAAAGCAAAAGAGCATTTGAATAAAAATATTTATTAACTTTAAAGCAAAAAATTGGAGCTGCGGCTCAAAATTTTAAATCTAAAATCAATTAATGGCATTTCCACCAAGAGCACCCAGAGGGGCATTTAATCCCCGTTTTAAAAAAGAACAACAACAGGAACACCGCACCAATCATATGATTCGAGTACCCGAAGTACGATTGGTAGGTGAAAATATTGAACCCGGCATTTACCCTACGGCAGATGCATTAAAGATGGCTACCGATCAGCAATTGGATTTGGTAGAAATTTCTCCCGGTGCCAATCCCCCGGTTTGTAAAATCATCGATTACAACAAGTTTTTGTACGATGAAAAGAAGAAGAAAAAAGAAATGAAAGCGAAGTCTAAAACCAGTGAGGTGAAGGAAGTTCGTTTTACTCCCAATACAGATGACCACGATTTTGAATTTAAGTGTAAACACGCTGAAAAATTCTTATTAGACGGGAACAAAGTAAAAGCCCATGTGCAGTTTAAGGGTCGTGCCATTATGTTTAAAGAAAGAGGCGAATTATTATTATTAAAATTTGCCGATCGTTTAAAAGATGTAGGTGCCTTGGAAGGGATGCCTAAAATGGAAGGTAAACGAATGTTGGTAATGTTTGCGCCCAAGAGTCAGAAGAAAGTAAAAAATGCTGATAAATAATGTGTCAGTAAACAATAAAAATTTGTTTTATATTTTTATAGAGATGCCAGGTGCATCTCTATTTTATTTTAATGTATTGAAGTAAAGCATCAGATAAATCACCTAAATTGTATGTAGTCAAAATGACTAATTTGAAAAAGCAACTTAATTGTGACATGGATATTAAAGTTTCAGATTGGAAATGTCAGTTACTTTTAAGATGTTTTATTGCTGAGCTAATTTCAAAATTTGCAAACCTTTCGTTACTACTCAGTGAAATTGGTTAATCAATACCCTTATAAGGTTTAATACGTTAATGAATAAACTTTTCAAGAAAAATTAAGACTTCAAGTTATTTCTTCTTTATAAAATATTTTAAGTGGATTGATGCCAGAATATTTGTTAAAATTTAATAATCTTTAAAACGTATGACTAAACCAATCATTGTCCTCTTGCTGCTTATACCAATCAAGGTACAAGCACAAAATATTGGCATAGGTGTTTTAAACCCTTCCAACAAATTGCATGTTGTATCCCCATCCGATCCGCTACGGTTAGAGGGATTGCAAAGCGGTACTGCTACCGATAGTTTTCTAACAATAAATTCTTCCGGCATTATCAGGCAAAGATCTATTACATTGGGAGGAACGGGCTGGACCACCACAGGAAATACCGGAACATCCAGTGGTAGTAATTTTATTGGCACCATAGATAATATTCCTTTTGCAATCCGCACCAACAATCAACGCTCCGGTTTTATTGACCCGGATTTTTTACGTCGAAATAATTCAATTGGCAACAGATCATTGACAGCAATAACCGCCGGAAGTGGTAATAATGCGTTTGGTTACCTTGCTTTATCGAAACTAAATTCAGGATCTTCCAACATAGCATTCGGCGATTCTGCCACATTTAATCTCACCTCCGGATCGGGCAATATTGCGATAGGTGCTGACGCTCTTACATCCATAGTTGTTGCTTCTGGCAATGTTGCCATTGGAGACAACGCACTAAAAAACACTGTATCATCAGAAAACATCGCCATTGGAAATCTTGCTGCAACCAATAATAGT
>JBBQKO010000294.1:0-5199 GCA_038327005.1 Chitinophagales bacterium
CAGCACCGGCAATTACATCCTCAATGGCATTTACATCAATGGATGCATTGCGGTTTACCAATGATTTAATCACCATTGCCAGCAAATCATCTGGCCGGATAGTGCTTAATGCGCCTCCATATTTTCCAATCGGAGTTCTGACTGCATCAATTATATAAGCTGTTTGCATAAATATTTTTTGATTCCTACATTAATCCAACCATAAACTTCGGTTTGAGTATGATTTTGTTATTCCCTCATTTTGATAACTATACTTTATAATTACTCCTGGATGTTAAAAAGGAGTTTCAAGTCAAACAAAAAAAAATGAAGTTAACCTAATAAATAAATATACTCATTTCAAAAATCTACCGCAACTCCCATACAAAACTGTAAGGCAACGCTCAAAAAACGGATTGATTGATCGCTGTCCACCGAGGCCAGTTCATTGTTCTGCATTTGGCGATAAATTTACTTAAAGTATCTTTGCGCCATGACAGCAGCAAAACAGAACATTCGCCACCTGAGTTTAGAGGAAATGATGACCTATTTTTTATCAATCGGCGAAAAAAAATTTCGTACCAAACAGGTACATGAATGGCTTTGGAAAAAGAATGCCCAAAGCTTTGATGACATGACGGACGTTTCAAAAGAATTAAGATCACGACTTTCTGAAAAATTCGAATTACCAGCACTTACCGTAAATACAACTCAATTTAGTAGTGATGGCACCGTTAAATCCAGATTCAAAACTTTTGACGGTCACATGATCGAAGGAGTACTAATACCTACGGAGAAAAGAAATACCGCCTGTGTATCCTCACAAATTGGCTGTAGCCTTAGTTGTAAATTTTGCGCAACCGGCACTATGGAGCGTAAAAGAAATCTGGATTACGATGAAATTTACAACCAGGTAGCATTCATCAACCAGCAGTCAGAAAAAACATTTGATAAAAAACTTTCCAACGTGGTTTTTATGGGTATGGGTGAACCTTTACTGAACTACAAAAATGTTTTAAAAGCAATCGACAAACTGATTTCCAATGATGGTATGGCCATGAGCCCAAAGAGGATTACGGTTTCTACTGCAGGTGTGGCCAAGCAAATTAAGCAGTTGGGTGATGACCGGGTACGTTTTAACCTTGCACTTTCCTTACATGCAGCGGACGACAAAAAGCGCAACCAGATTATGCCCATCAATGAAAGCAATACCATTGCAACCTTGGTAGAAGCATTGAATTATTTTTACGATAAAACTAAAAATGATATTACGCTGGAGTATATCCTATTTAAAGACCTGAATGATTCGATAGAAGATGCCGAAGCATTGACAAAATTGTACCGACAGATTCCAACCCATTTGGTGAATGTGATTGAATACAATCCAATTGATGGGGCGAAATACACAAAACCTGATGAAGATACCACCCAACGATTTACTGATCACCTTGCTAAAAACCGGGTGAATGTAAGGGTTAGAAGAAGTCGTGGTAAAGATATCGATGCCGCTTGCGGACAACTGGCCAATAAAGGAAAATAATTATTCCAATTAATACTTATCAAAAAAGCCTGTCTTACAATATTTGTGAGGCAGGCTTTTTGATTTGGCCAACTTATACATTTTTATAATCACCTTACTTTAAACGATCAATTGAACTACGAAACAACCAGGTACTTTTTCCTTCCCTTTAAATTTTATTTATAACATCCCATTAAACCCCGTTAACCGTTTGCCGTCTACTACCGTATATAATTAAAAACATAAAAATCATGAAAAAGATAGTAACCGGCATATTAGCCTTAGCAACTTTTATATTTTATGCCAATGCGCAACAACCCGGCAAGATGAAGCATCATAAGCCGCAGCATCAAATGGGTATGGCAATGAAAGGCATTAATTTCAGCGAAGCACAAAAATCACAAATGAAGGCCAACCGGGAAAGCACAAAAGAACAAATGAAGGAACTTAAAAAGAATGAGAAAATAACTGCGAAAGAATTAAAGGAACGTAAGAAAGATATCCGTAAATCACAAAAAGAGCAGATGGACAAATTGCTGACGCCTGAGCAGAAAAATCAAGTGGCAGAAAACAAAATAGCGCAGCAGCAGAAGCGTGAACAACACGCTATGAAAAGAATGGATGAGATGAAAACCAGTCTTAATTTATCCGACGCCCAGATGAATCAACTGAAGATGAACAGAGATGCCAATCAGGCAAAAGTAAAAGTCATCAAAGAAAATGACCAACTGAGCCAGTCGCAAAAGAAAGAGCAGCTAATGGCTTTGAAAGAAACCCAAAAGAAAAATTTGGACCAGGTGTTAACGCCGGAACAAATGAGCAAGATGGAGGAAATGAAAAAGAATCACATGGAGAAATCACGAAGAAAATAATCTGTAACACCCTAAATTGTAAAGGCAAGCCGTAAAGGTTTGCCTTTTTTTAATTGAAGAAGTTTTAAAAAATACCCCTCAAATCATCCTCATCTAACCTATTAAATGTGATATTCGAAAAATCAGTACCAGATAATCCAGTCAACTGTTTTGCCCGCTCAACTTTGCACAGTTTAGTGTGTCTCACATTGCAAAAGTCAAGGTAAGACGAAAACTCCCATTCCTCCATCCGCTTTACCAGGCGGGCTTCCACCGGATTGTAATGTGTGTACCAAAACGCATTTAAAATATAGATGTCATCCTCCATCCATTTTGATTTTGTCTTTTGTTGAAACAGGCTGCCCGTTCTGTTATCTCGCTTATTAATCATTTTTGCATAGCTACTTTGCAACAACTGAAAACCATTGGACAAAAACGGCATTTCATTACCACCTTGTCTATATGGATTGAGGCCAATGGTACCTACCTCTAATAAAAAATGAAAATGATTGGGCATTAAACACCAGGCAAGGATTTCACTTCTTGGAGCAATGTATTTGTGGCATAGCGATAAGAAATGCAAATAATCTTCCCGGCAAAAAAAGATTCGCTGTTTATTGTTGCCACGATTGTAAACGTGATAGCAACCTTCGTTTTTAAAGTTCATTCTGAAATATACTATTTAATTAGCATGGATGCAACCTGCGTGGCTTCTATTTTCTGCACACCCTCAGGTGTCTGAAAATAGAGGCCAACAAGTCAGACACCTTGGGGTGTGCAGACTTGTTGAACAAAATCCTATCTTCGCCGCTCACACCTGTTGAAATAACAGTAAAACACTACGACAATGAGCCAGGCGCCATTCCAAAAATTTGTTCCGAAAAAAAAGAACAGTTTAATCAAGGAAGAATTTAAACAAGCTAAGAAAAAAGCTAAAAAAGCAAGGGCAATCGCCATCGATAAACGTTTTGAAGAAAAACGACAGTTGAAAGCAGCAGCCCGTAATGCAGCCATGCAGCCACCCGTTGCACCATCCACTCCGGTAAAGTCTGCGAAACCAGATCGGGCAGGTACTTCCCGCAAGGAAACCAAGGTGAAAGCAATTGAAACCAATTTTGAACAGGTACAGGAAATAGTGGGCATCAAAAAAGAATATGCACCAGCCCCGGTTCCAAAGGCACCTCGTATTGTAAGACCATCCTCACCCGTTACAGCCGAAATGCCGCTGAATAAATTTGTGGCCCATTGCGGTGTTTGTAGCAGACGAGATGCGGTTACCATCATCAAGGAAGGAAAAGTGAAAGTAAACGGTGATGTAATAAAAGAACCGGCACATAAAGTAACGGAAAGAGATACCGTAGAATTCAATGGTAAAAAATTATTTGTAAGCAAGAACCTCGTGTATATTTTATTGAATAAACCAAAGGATTACATTACCACTACGGATGATCCGCAGGGAAGAAAGACCGTCTTACAATTAACCAAAATGGCCACTACCGAAAGGATTTATCCGGTAGGTAGATTGGATAGAAATACATCCGGTGTTTTGCTGCTGACCAATGATGGTGAACTAACACAAAAATTATCGCATCCAAGCTATAACATTACCAAAGTGTATGAAGCCAAATTAGATAAGTCGCTTACCAAGGCTGATTTCGATAAAATTCTGGGTGGCGTTGCGTTGGAAGATGGCATCATTAAAGCCGATTCACTGGCTTATGCAGATGCCAAAGACAAATCCATTATTGGTATCGAAATACACAGTGGCCGCAACCGCATTGTTCGCCGCATTTTTGAACACCTGGGATACGATGTAAAGGGATTGGATCGTGTAATGTATGCCACCCTTACCAAAAAAAATGTGGAAAGAGGCAAATGGCGTTTCTTAAGCGAAAAAGAAATCCGGTTACTGAAATACCTGAATGCATCGCATAAAAAAATACAAACAAAAGATAAACCAGCAACCGAAAATAAATAATGAGCGAAGCAACCAACATCAATAAAAATAACTCCAACAGTAAAGCGTTGGCTGCGGTAGTCACCATTTTTGAAAACGATCATTTTATTGTACTCAATAAACCAGCAGGTGTATTGTCGATACCAGACAGAATGCAATCGGAACCTTCGTTAAAGGACATGCTGATTGAAAAATATGGCAGCATATTTACCATTCATCGCCTTGACAGGGAAACCAGTGGCATCATCATTTTTGCAAAGGACGAAGCCACGCACAAATATTTTTCGAAGCAGTTTGAAGAAAGAACAGTGGAGAAATATTATATGGGTTTGGTACATGGCACGATGCCCGAAAAAACCGGCAGCATGGATGGCGCCATTATGGAACATCCTGTTTTTAAAGGCCAGATGGTAATCAATCAAAAAGGAAAACCTTCTTTAACTGATTGGGAAGTCGTAGAAGAACTGGGCAAATACAGCCTGGTGAAATTTCAAATACACACCGGCCGCACACACCAGATACGGGTACATTGTAAAAATATCGGACACCCCATTGTATGCGATCCGCTGTACGGAGATGGCAAACCGGTTTTATTATCTTCTATCAAAAAGAAATACAAATTGAGTAAACATGATATGGAAGAAAGACCGATGTTGAACCGGGTAGCATTGCATTCTTTTGAACTAAAATTTATAGATGAATCAGCAACAGCATTTGACCTGGTGGCTGAATTACCAAAAGATATCAGAGCACTGGTTACGCAATTGAATAAGAATAAATATAACTAAGCATTGCCATAAATAACAAAGTTTACATCTTTTTTAAAAGATGTAAACTTTGTTATTTATCCAAAACCTTTTTGAAAAACATCCGCTTGATTAAAAGCCATTCAA
>JBBQKO010000295.1:0-5187 GCA_038327005.1 Chitinophagales bacterium
AACAGAACAAAACAGCAGGCGCATTGATTTTGTTTGTGACAAAACTGCGGGTATGAAAATGAGAATCCAGGATTTCGCTCCAGTAGGACAAAGCTATGTATTCCAAAAAAATGAGCTGTTTCAACTGAAGATAGAGCAGGATACCATCCATATCAATGGCTATTACAAATCGGACAAACCCGTACGATGGAGTAAAACACCCTATTATCTGAGTAAACCTTACCGGGTTACCATGCTACTTAACAATCTTTCGGGGTTGGCGGAATGTCTGCAACTGAATCTGAATGCGTACGTTGGCAAAATAAACCTGGAATGGATGGAATATAGACAGGCAGGCAAAAAAGATAATTGGGGAACCCGTTTAAAAGCCACCTATAATGTATTGGATTCTTCGAAAAATACAAGGCTAAGCAATTCATTATTGGGTAGTAAAATGAAATACCTGCTACCCTACATTAGCTTCGGAATTCAAAACATGCAAAATATTTTCACTCCTTCACTGGCTGCGGGCATGGAGTATTACTATACCCGCAACAATAATAAGGAACGTCACTTTTTACTGCATGCCGACAACTATTTCTTCTTTAACAATAACCCGAGTGCAGGTAAAAAAATACTTGTGAACACATTTGCAACATTTCAGTTAAAGAACATTTACAAACAAGTAAATGCCGGAGAAGAAGATCCAATAAAATACAATGAACAGTTTTCAATTGGTTATCTCGTAAACAGGAATGGAACCTATCTTGAAAAAAACAGCTTCAGGCTGGGGTTACCTGGGTTCAATTACAGAAATCTACAGGTGCTGCCCGGACTTTTTTTCAATGATTTTTTCAAACAGGTTTCGCCTTCTTTATCACTATCTGTATTCTTTGAATAGCAAATGCGGTGAATACAAAAAGGAATTACCGGAGAAGCTTTAAAATTTGAATTGAAATAATCGCAGTGAAGATGCTGCGATTATTTCAATGTACTTTCATTACAATATGTTTACTCTCGGTGGCGATTGTTTAATCTACCCGCAACGCGTTAAAATTTCATTCTATACTCTCCATGCCTAATTCAAAAATATCTCATCTACAAATGCCCATCCTTTATCGCCTTTGCCCGGATGCCAGGCTGGTAATTTACCAACCGGAACCACCACCACTTTTAAATACTTTTCCTTTACTGGTGTAAAGCTTAGTTCAAACCCTTTCATATAAGACATTGTTGCCTTTTCCGGCTGTACCGGATTATTTTTTTTGATGAGGCGAAGATGTCCGGGATCTGCGCCTGCCCAAACCTCAATCTGTTGTGGAGGCATTATATAACTTCCGATATCAATTAAATTACTCACATTAACAGAGGAGATACTTTGAGCAGTATCAAAATAAATTAAGGCCTGCATTGAGATTCCCTTGTAGCCCATCCATTTACCGCTTCTAAAATTCAGATCGCCTTTTTGCGTATCAGTCAATATTAAAGGACTCAACGTTTTATAAAAAACTTCTGGTGAGGGTTGCAACAAATGGATGGAATCAATTTTATAACCCGCTTTAAAAAAGGTTCTTTCCGCAACATCGCTGCTAGCCCAACCGGTTTTATATGCTTTCGCTTTGATCGTTACATTTTTATCCAACATTAAATTGCCTTTGTAGATTGGTGATGAAATACTATCGGGTTCGGTTCCATCCAGGGTATAGTGTATGGTTACACCTTTTACAAAATGTTTCAATTTTAAGTTAGTCGGCTGTAGCAATATTTGTTCTTCATTTTCAACCATTGGCTGGTTTAGTTTGATGGTAATAGTATCACCATTATAACCGGTTTCTAAACGGGTACGCTTCAACTGCTTTTGTATTGCTGCCAGGTTCTCCCCTTGCGCCGGAGTTGTCCAGATATACAATTGAGTTAGTTTTGGCAAAGATGACAACACCGCAAGACTTGCTGCATTCACCCCGGTACCAGATAAGGATAATTGCTTTAATTCCACCAGTTTTTTTAGAGCGGCTAAACCAGTTCCTTTAATATTTGTAAAAGACAGATTAAGTTTTCGAAGTTGAACAAATTGACCAATGATGGCCAGGTCCTCGTCTGTTACCGGCATCTTATTAAGATTGATTGAAACAATTTGTTCTTTAACATCCAGCAATTCTTTTAATTGCTCCGACTCAAACTGAGCGGCACCAAAAAACTCCACTCCCAATGCTGGCGATCCAATTGCCAGCGGATTAACCAGCCGATAATTAGTGCGCAATGCATTCACCTTTTTTTCATCTGCCTGTTTAAAACTATACTCATCTGTTTCAATGGTATTGAAAATAGCAGTAGCTAAATTTCGCAGCGTATCAGCTTCGGGCAATTCGGCAACTTTTGCGGTCGGGCTTGAACCGTTTCTTATCCAATGATACAGAATACTGATTTCCTCTTCCGTCAATTGTGGCTTACCGGACGGAGGCATGTGCTTTTTGTTATCCATTGGAAGATGTACCCGGCCAAGCAGTAAACCAAGGTCGGCTTTTGAAAGATCCCACAGCATACCGCTTTTACCACCTTTTAGCAACTGATCAAATGTTTCCATCAGCAGCTCGCCCTTTGCCTTTTTATTATTGTGACAAACAACACACTTTGCTTTTAAAATTGGCTGAATCATATTGGCGTAAATGACAGCGTCTTCAAACAATACTTTGGGTGCCTGCTCATCTTTTGTAACCGGTGCCAGCAAAAAATTATCACCATGGGTAATTTCACCACCTAAATGACCGGTAATGAAAACGATGAGTATTCCACCAATGGCTAAAAACGACAATACCATTTTCATCTGCCGGATTTGATACCGAAACGCATACCATGCGTATGACAACACTGCAATCAGTACCCCACCCCATTTATGCCAGACTACTACTTCTTGCGTGTAACCGCCTTCTTTAGACAGCAGCAACCCCATTAATGCACTGGTGACAGATGTAAAGGAAGTTATCAACAATAAGCCATCGCCAATAGCTTCCTGTTCGGATGAACGTGATTTCCTAAACCCGGTAAATAATTCCCAGCCTATAGATAACACCATCAAAACGATGGGGAAATGTAACAATAGCGGATGCATGCGCCCGATGGTTTGTACCCATGCCGGCAAGGATAAACTACTTTCAAAAATCAATAGAAAGACCAACATGCAATTCAATGCAAAACTGGTATTGGATAATATATTTTTCACACGAACCATATTTTAATACAATTTTATTTCATCAATAAATTGCCATCCCTGCTGGCCTTTACCTGCATGCCATTCCGGTAAAGATTTTATCTTGTTTAGTACAATTTTAATTTTATTGGTTATTGTTTTTTTCGAAAGCAATACCTGTACAGGCACACAGGATGCTCCTGGAATATTTCCGTTTATAGGATCCATTCGTTCGCCAGCTAACTGAAACGATTGCGTACGTTCATCGAACTGATACACCCGTATCTGCACCGGTAAAAATATCCAACTGCCATGGTCCTGCAAACAGTTGATTAATACCGATGTGAGTTTTTGCTTTCCTTCCATTACCATGTTTATCTCCACGGAATCCTGCTGATAGCCTAACCATGTTTTGGAACCGATTGCTGGCAATCCGCCTTCATTGTCTATTAGAGTATTCGGGCCATTACCCGGGAACTTTTCATTGGCAGGCGTTTGCTGTACCGACTGAACATTGATTCCATCTTTTATAAATGTAGCCGTTACTATCTCCGATGTGCTAAACTGTTCGCCAGCAACCATTGCTTTTAAAGTGGTAAATGATTTTTTAATTTGAATGGGCTTTCGATACAGCTTGTCTTTTACAGTGGGAGTTCGATTGTTGAGCGTATAATATATTTGTGTTCCCTGCTGTGCAAATTTCAATTCAACAGTAGCCGACTTTTTAAAAAATACAGATTGGTATTTTATTAAAGGTGGTGCAAGTTGTACCGGCGTTTGCGCTTTGCAAATAGCTACCATCAGGTATATTGGAATTAAGATTATAAGTTGCTTCATTAAATAACAGGAGATAATTTATAAGGATATACTTTGCCTGAATTCCACTGAGCGATGTATAAATTCTCTTCATCATCCACACATACATCATGTGGATATTGAAAATATTTTACGGTCTGGTACATCTCCTCCAGTTTATGATCTGTGTATTGCGGTTCGGAGCCACCGAGGTTAGAAACCACCTTTAAATCCTTATCCAATATCGTTACAAAACCAGACTGTTTTCCCTGTTGCGTATTGGTTTGCAAAACGGCTGCATACAAATAATCTCCTTTTATAACTGGCCGACAAACCCAGGCACCTGGTAAAGGAATGGTATCCATATAAACACCATCAAGCGTATATCTTTTAAAAGCATTTTGCTGACGGGATGTTACAATAAGGCAAGGCTGCTGAGGATTTCGTTGGTCAACACAAATACCGTGGGCATTTAACAAGTGCTTTGCTTCCGTTCCCCGTCCACCAAAATGGCTGATGTAACGGCCGGTTGAATCGTAGCGAATGACAAAGTCTTTACCATAGCCATCGGCTACATAAATATCCCCATTGAGTGCGATGGCCGTCTCGGTTGGAACATATTCATCCGCTTTTGAATACTGTCCGGTTTCCTTTGGATAATCCAACACCAGCAATACCCTGCCTTCCAAGGTGGTTTTTATAACCTGGTGCCGATTGTTATCACAGATAAATAAAACATCCGTTCCATTTTCATTGAACAAGGTCAGGCCATGTGCGCCTGGATATTCGCTGCCCCAACTGCTCAATAGCTTTCCGCTTTTATCATAAATCAGCACATTGTTTTTTGTCTCGTTGGTAAGCAATATCATTCTACCCATGCTATCTTGTACCATCTCATGACAATCATTGACCGGATTGCGGGCTACATCCGCTTTGCTCCATTTTGTGTTGAGGCGGTAACGTTTGTTACCTTGTCCGAGTAACGGATCTTCTTTAAAAAGAAAGCCTTGCTGAGATAAAACACCCGCTGATAAAAGGGAGGAGTTTTTGATAAAATTTCTTCGATGCATGTATTTGAATTTTTTACTTGAATGAGCCTTTAATTTTCCAGACTTAATTATTTTGTACCATATCGAAATTAATACTTGTTGCTATTTTGAAAGCCGTTGTTGCGTCTCTGACCAACAACCGAAGCTACCCTCTTAACAAAGCGTTAGTATTCCAAA
>JBBQKO010000296.1:0-5179 GCA_038327005.1 Chitinophagales bacterium
GAATTTTTTCCGGAGCCCGGCGAATTAAAAACAGTACCAGAAGACTCCTACTTCTTTGATGATTTTTTAAAAAAATACCAACTTACAAAAAGAGAGGTTGGTATTATCCGCATGGTATGCAGGGAAATGAGCAGCAGGCAAGTTGCAGACATCCTTTTTCTGAGCGAGCTAACGGTAAACACCCATCGCAGAAATATTCTACGTAAACTTGAAATAAAGAACGTAGCTGGATTGATCAACTTTGCAAAAGAAAACCTGTTGTTGTAAATAAACTTTAATAAGACTGCATTAACCGTTTTACAGCAGATCCACCATCCTCTTTCTCCTTCGGCTAACCACGACATTTTCGCCATTATTCAATAAGATCGTTTTTATTTTTCTTCCTTTAATGGCCGTTACAAATTGCTTGTTTATAAGGTGGCTGCGGTGAACTCTTATAAACATCTCGTCCGGTAAAAAATCCTCAAACCATTGCAACACTTTTGCTAAAACCAGCGTACTGCCATCAGCAAAATAAATACGACTGTAATTACTAAGTGCTTCAACCCGTATAATTTTACCGGCATTCATTATATTTTCTTTAACCGGACGGGTTACTTTTATCTGCTTCATAAGGGTATATAATATTTAAAGATTCATAAGCCTCACATTGTGTGAATTTTCCTATTCAATATTTTCTAATGCTTACAACAATTCATTAAAAAGGATTGCGTTCTATTTATTATTTTTCTTCTTTACCTTTTTTGACATCTTCCTAAATTCCGGAAAGAAGATATGAATGTTTAAAGGCGGCTCAACAGCCAGAATCTGCTAACTCTGTGTTTTACCTTACGATTATTTGTGTATTTCAACAATGTGCGTCAATAAGAAATAAATGATTTGGAATGATTATTTTTTTTTATAAATATGGATACTTATGTTCAACAAAAAAAAAGGGTTTTTCCCTATTCTTTTAAGTATAATCATGGTTTCGGATATTAATAAGATGGTTCAAATACAACTTTGTCCGATGCCTTTCAATATTTCCCCTTTATTACCGATTAAAAAAAGCCGTCTTTGTTGCGGCTTTATTCACTGTTTATTTATTTAAACAATTTCCATTAAAAAATAAAATCCCAACTATCATTTAGCTTTCAAAGCTAATAGAAGGAACACTTGTAAAAAATACCTACTAATAGGTATTTTTTACAAGGCATTGCGGTGAAGTGTAAATGAAAAAAATCATGAAGTATCACAAATCAATCACCAGCGGCACAAGCGCTCAATTATTAACTGGTGGATAATTCTAGTATTATGTTAAGCATTCATTGACGGATAAAAGATTGCCAGCCTTAGCATTAAAACTGTTACAATACTCATGTCCAAGTTTGGCAACCTTGTTCGCAACAAGTCAGATTAAGCTATAACATAACACTAGCTATTTTTAATTAACAGAAAAAGGCAGAAAAGCGCTTCAACAGCAGCATACGGGCCACTAGTCAAAACCTAAAAAAATATTTGTGTTCAAAAAATAATGGGAAAGAGATTGGCAGATCACATCCGGTTGTCGGCGGCTGAACTGAAGCTGCGTAAACACAATCGTTTTATAATTGTCTTTTTCATACAGTACCCCGATATTACTTTTATTGATCAATACCAGATCTGAATAGGCGGTATAATCATTTCTTTTATTATCAGTCCTGTCGATCAGTATATTTGCCTTCCAACTTAGCCCTTCATCAAAACTGATACGCAGGGTTAAGTTATTTCTCTGTAAAGTATCCGCCGCATTACAAAAAGCCAGTAGCTTCTTTCCCTTTTTTGTGCCGATGTTTAAGAGGCTTCCCTCACACACCGGGTCGGGCAAATTTTTATCAAACGAAATACTTTTCCAGGTTTGTCCACCATCATTGCTTCTGGCAACAATCCTCGCCCTTACATCGCCTTTTTAATTTCTCGCATTCAGCAGTAAACCTCCATTCAAAATCTCTGCTGCCGTTACTTCATTGCCGCCGGCCAGGTTGATGGTTTCGCCTAAATGAAAAGTTTTGCCATGGTCGTCTGTGTAGAAACCATGAGCAAAATAATCTTCAGATCCGGGCTTTGGGTCTCCCACCGAATGATTGGCTGCCACATACATTCTGCCACGGTATTTACCGTCCTGTATTTGCAATGCATGCCCTGGTGTGTTGGCATAACTACGACAGTCTTCAATAAACTGACAGGCTGACTGCTCCCTTGGTTTCATCGTCCGATGCACCTGGGTGGTGATATTTACCGCATTGCTCCAGGTACGTCCGCCATCTACAGAACTCACATACCAAACTTCTCTTAAACCCTTTCCCTTTCTTACTTCTCCTTCATTATTGTTGCCAGTATTGTAAAAAAGGAAGATTTTTCCGTTGGAATATTCAGGATCGGTTACGTCTACTACCGGTGCAGGATTGCCGGCTTGTAATTGGTCTGCATCCACAATCGTATGAAGGCTGCTCCATGCTTTTCCCTGATTGCTACTGCGTTTCATCACAATATTGATATCGCCAAAATCACCAGAGCCATTCACCCTTCCTTCGCAAAATGCCAGCAGATCATTGCCGGGCAATTTTACAATGGCGGGAATGTGATAGCTTTTATATCCTTCGGTGCCAGCAGCAAACACAACGATTTTGGTTGTATCAGATTTTTGTGCAATCAACATTTGGCATCCAATTGCAATCATCAAACAACAAGAAATGAATTTCACAATCAATGATTTTAGTTATTTTTTTCACCTTTACATTCACCCTTTCAATTACTAAATCAGGAGGTTATTGTTAGAATGTAAATTTTTCAACTGAAGAGATTAACGATTGGTTTTATTCAATGGCGCTATTGAGGAAACCGCAACATACGAAGACTGCCAGGTTGAGAATGAAAGGACGAGTCAATTTATGAATACTACAACTTAACTACTACTCAATTTTATCTTCTTTCAGTGAAGTACCTTTTACAATATTCCGAATCATGCCACTAAAAATAAATCCGTGAAAGGGCAACACGGCATACCAATACAATCTACCCCAAACACCGAGCGGACGAAAGGTTGCAGTTTGAACGAGGATATTTTTTTCAATAATTTTAAACTCAAGCCAGGCCTCGCCGGGTAGTTTCATTTCAGCATATAACAGCAATCTTTTATCTTCTTTGCTGGCCAATAGAACACGCCAAAAATCAAGGGCATCACCGGGTGAAATTTCGGATAAACTTCTTCTTCCACGCCGCATGCCTACGCCGCCGGAAAGCTGGTCCATAAAACCCCTTAACTCCCAAAGCCAGTTGCCATAGTACCAGCCGGTTTTGCCACCAATCGACCAGATTCTCTCCAGTACCAAATCACTGTTTTCAACAGGGAATTTTTTTTACATCAATAAAACATCCGTTCACCGGCACTTCAATGTATTTTGAAATACCATTTTTTAAAATGGCACTGGTTTGGGCATCCCGCCAACTGGATAATATTTGATTCTGCTCTATTTTTTGAAATGCCAGCCGAATCGCTTCATCATAACTGATCAGGCTAATCTTCAGCAACGATGATAAATCATTGGGCTTACAAATTACTTCTACCTTCATACTAAACACCAGGTTTTTTGCCAGCGCATAGGAAGTGGCAGTAACAAAGTATAACCAGTAGGAAGATATTCTAGGTGTCATCACCGGCACTACCCAAATGGTTCTTTTAAGTCCGCGGATTTTAGCAAAGCGCAACAACATTTCTTTGTAACTTAAAACATCCGGACCGCCAATATCAAAGCTTTTGTTCATCACTTCTTCCCTGGCAATTACACCGCTTAAAAACTCAACTACGTTCCTGATGGCAATTGGCTGGCATTTTGTATTTAACCATTTTGGGGTAATCATCACGGGAAGTTTCTCCACTAAATCCCGTATAATTTCGAAGGACGCACTGCCCGATCCCACTATGATACCGGCTCTTAAAGTAGTTAGGGCAAAGCTTGCACCGAATAATATTTCTTCTACTTGCTTGCGGGAGGTTAGGTGTTTGGAAAGCTCGGATTCATTGATGATGCCACTTAAATAAATGACCTGTTTTGCAGTGGTTTTTTCAATGCGTTCCCTGAAGTTGATGGCGCATTTTTTTTCCATGGTTTCAAAGTCGCCGGTTTGGGTAGACATGGAATGAATGAGGTAATAGGCCACATCAATATCGTTGGGAATATTAGCCAGGGATTCCATATCTAAAAAATCACCTTCTACTACCGATAGCCGGTCGCTATCATACTTTACCGCATTGAACCTGTTTTTATCCCTTACACAGCAAACCACTTCGTGTCCGTTTTGTAGCAATACGGGCAGCAAGCGTTGGGCGATATAGCCGGTAACACCGGTGAGTAGAATCTTCATTATTGATATAACGGCATATTGGTTTGATTGTTTGATGCAATAGCCGCAGGAAATCAATCTACATAAAGCAAGCCGAAAATACAATGGAGGGAATGTTTGTATTTTCAACAAGCAAATAAAAAAGTGGAGGATGATTGTTTAAATCTGCTGTCTTTACCAGAGAAAATAGAAATTTCTTTCCCGCCCTTCCTGAACAAACTAAAATTGCCCATTTCCTTATGGCAGCAGATCCAAAAATACAAGCCCTTAAAAAGAAAAAAGGATTGTTGGAAGATTATAAAAAAGGGGTGATGTAAAAAATGTATTTTGCAAAAAATGTTTGTGTAATGCGGCCCCGTAGAGACGCCCAAATTGGGCGTTTCTACACAAACGTCATAAATTTAAATAGACCAAATGGATAAATTCAACAACAAATATCGCATCCCATCTGCCCGATTACAATCGTGGGATTATGGCGCTAACGGTGCCTATTTCATTACCATATGTACCAAACACCGACAACATTTTTTTGGGGAAATCGTAGAGACGCCCAAATTGGGCGTCTCTACCCAGGGCGTTTCCAATCAGGGCGTTTCCAATCAGGGCGTTTCCAATCAGGGCGTTTCCAATATTGATGCGGATAACGTAGAGACGCCCAAATTGGGCGTCTCTACGATGCAATTAAACGAATTGGGGCAATTGGCAGAAACGTATTGGATGGAAATTCCCAAACATTATCCGTTTATCGAATTGGGCAATTTTGTGGTAATGCCCAACCATACCCACGGCATTTTGATAATTGAAAAACCGGATGGTT
>JBBQKO010000297.1:0-5164 GCA_038327005.1 Chitinophagales bacterium
GGTGTTGCTGGCAAAAATGATTTTGATGCACCCGGATGTATTGCTGCTGGATGAACCTACGAATCACCTTGATTTACCAAGTATTGAGTGGCTGGAGAAATACCTTCAGCATTACCAGGGTGCAGTAGTAATGGTAAGCCACGATCGTTATTTTTTAGACCGAATGGTGAACAAAGTAGTGGAGCTTTACCAACAGAAATTACATTTTTATACCGGCAATTATTCTTACTACGAAACTGAAAAAGCGCTGCGGGTTGACATGCAGCAAAAGGCATACGAAAATCAGCAGGATTACATTCGGCAAAACGAGCGCTTTGTAGAACGTTTTAAAGCCAAAGCAAGTAAAGCCGCAGCGGCACAGAGTATTGTAAAAAGATTAGAGAAGTTGGACAGGATAGAAAATGTGGAAATAGAAAGGCCGAATATGCGGATTAACTTTTCAATTGATAAACAACCAGGACGGGTTTTGTGTACATTGAAACATGTATCCAAAAGTTTTGGCGACCTCGTAATTATGAAAGATACTGGTGCTGAAATAGACCGTGGCGATAAGATTGCCTTGATTGGTGCAAATGGCAAGGGTAAATCAACTTTATTGCGGGTGATTGTGGGCAACGAAGAATTTACTGGCGACAGGGTTTGGGGGCATAATGTGGATGAATCATTTTACGCACAGCACCAGTTGGAAGCGCTGAACATCAATAACAATGTGTTGGATGAAATGCGGGAAAGCCGCAGTGGAAAAACGGATCTTGAATTGAGAAGTTTGCTGGGTTGTTTTTTATTTAGTGGCGATGATGTAGATAAGAAAATTAAGGTACTAAGTGGTGGTGAGAAGGCGAGGGTAGCATTGGCTAAAACCATTGTAAGCAAAGCCAACTTTTTGATGTTGGATGAACCTACCAATCACCTGGACATACATTCAGTTGATTTGTTGATTGGTGCGTTGAATAATTATGAAGGCAGTATCGTATTTGTTAGTCACGACAGGCATTTTGTAAGTAAAATCGCCAATAAAATATGGGAGATTGAAGACCACAAGATCGTAGAGTTTAAAGGAAGTTATGCAGAGTGGGAAGACTGGAAGGAAAGAAGATTGGCTGCCGCTAAATTAGAAGAAGCCAAGACAAAAGTTGCTGAACCTGCTTCAAGAATCAACACCTCAAAAAATAATAAAGAACAAGCTCCGCAAAAAGAGGCAGCACCGGCACCACAGGCAGCCAATAGCCAGCGGAGCCCTGTTGATAAAGAGGTTAAAAAGGAATATCAAAAAAACAAAACCCGTTTTCAGCAGATAGAAGAGAAACTGGCGCAACTAAACAAAACCAAGTCGGGCCTGGAATTGTTAATGGCTTCACCAGACGGCTATGGCAATAAAGATAAATTTCACCAGACAGAAACTGATTATAAAAAAGTAACGAATGAGTTAGAATCGTTAAACAAAGAATATGAAATCGTTTTTGAGAAAGTAATGGAGCTGGAAGAAAAAATGGGGTAATCTTTAACGTTGAAAATAAATTGAAATGCCCGCTGCTAATATAGCCGGGCATTTTTAGTAATTACAATTTCTATTCCTTTGGCTTTTTTAGCCAGAAAATACGGTCTCTCTATTTTTCTATTCAAAAATATAACTGTTAAAGAGTTTCATCTAATTGGTTAAACAGAATAGTTAACCTACATTTGCATTCTAAAAAAAAAATTATGGGATTAGTAGGAAAAAAAGCACCGCATTTTATAGTTGGTGCAGTAATAAATGGAGAAGAAATCGTAGATGATTTTAGCTTAACGCAGTATGTAGGCAAAAAAAATGTACTGTTTTTCTTTTACCCAAAAGATTTTACGTTTGTTTGTCCAACAGAAATTCATGCTTTTCAGGAAAAATTAGCTGAGTTTGAAAAAAGAGATACCATTGTAGTGGGTTGCTCAACCGATTCTGAAGAAACACATCTTGCCTGGTTAAATACACCAAAAGACAATGCCGGTATACAGGGTGTAACGTTTCCAATTGTAGCAGACAATTCAAAAACCATTTCATTGAATTACGGTGTGTTGGGTGGCGAATACACTTATAACAATGACACCAAACTATGGTCATTCAACGGAGCACCGATTGCATACCGTGGTACTTTCTTAATTGATAAGGAAGGCATCGTAAGACACGAATCGATCAATGATTTTCCGTTAGGAAGAAATATTGATGAGTATATCCGTCTGGTGGATGCACAACTACATGTAGAGAAGTATGGTGAAGTTTGTCCCGCAAACTGGGAAGAAGGAAAAGATGCGATGCAGGCCACACAAAAAGGTGTTGCTGAATATTTTTCAACCAATTAAAAAATTAGCGGGCGAATTTAGTTCGCCTGCTTTACTAAAAAGTACAAACATGTTAATAGAATTAACGGAAGATAACCTTGAATCGGTTATTGCAGCGACTGATACTGTAATGGTGCAATTTTCAGCCGGATGGTGTGGCAACTGCAGGTTGATGAAACCAAAATTCAAAAGGATGTCGACAGAAAACGAACCCATTACATTTGTGTTGGTAGATGCGGAAAAATTTCCCAATTCCCGCAAAGTGGCCAACGTAAGCAATTTACCAACATTTGCAGGTTTTAAAAAAGGAATATTGATCAACCAGGTACAAACCAATAAGGAAGAAATCTTAAAAAACTTGTTCAATGAAGTTACCAGTAATTAGACATATTCAACGCACCAGCACAGTAGCGCAAATAAATGATGCAATCACGGTGTTAGAAAACATTTCCGAAGCACCTTCTTTAAAAGATCCCGAACTGGATGTGATAGGAGAGCTGATTTCCAATCTTTGCGGAGCATTGGAAGTACACCAGCTAATTGCAGACGGTATGCCTGAAAAGGATGCCTGCAATAGTTTTATGAAAAAGGTATTGGGATCTATTGACCAATAATTAGGTTGCGGAATTGCAATTGCAAGCCGCCTAATTTAAGGCAAATCCATTTTCGTAAACAGAGTGCCCTTTTGCTAAGAGGGCATTGTTTATTTCACGCCACAAAGGTTGTAATTGAATGCTAAAAGAAAACACAGAAAGATAAAATTATTCAATACCATGGCCGGTTTACAATCGGTTATCAAGAAAGCTTTGCATTCAATTATTCAATTACCCTATATTTGCAAAAAAATAAACGACTTGGTAGCTCAGCTGGATAGAGCATCAGCCTTCTAAGCTGAGGGTCATTGGTTCGAATCCAATCCAGGTCACAAGAAGGCTTTCGATATTATCGGAAGCTTTTTAGTTTTATTGAAACCTTGATACCTCAGTTGGATAGGGCATCCCGATTTTTAATCGGGAAGGTCATTGGTTCGGATTAAATCAAGGTCACTGAAGTGGACAAATTGAAATTTAGTTCGGCTTGTCCATTTTTATTTTCGCTGAAGCCCTCTTCCAGCTTAAATGTTAGCTCAACAGTTTTGATGAGCCTGGCGGTTCGATAATTGAAACTGTTAAAAGCGATTTTTTTGGGGAACATCGAACCAATAATTTTCCATTTTTCTTCGTTTTTTGTTTTCTTTTATAATTCACAAAATCCGGAAAGCTGGGTTAGTTGGCATAAAGCAACCAGCCCGGGAATCCGGTTTGCTACTTGCAATCAAGCGATGTATTTTTTATAAAGATGTACTTTATAAAGCGACAAATCCAAACTGAAGTCCCTCGTAACGGGAATTCTGACAAAATTTGCTCCTGAAAAATATCGACTTTTTGCGGTTTTTGCAAAATGGCAAACGTCAAATTTTTCCAAATGGAATTAATTAACAGGAGGCAGTTTTACCAATCTCTTATTTTAGGTTTAGTAAAGTACGGAAACGAGTCACCACTTAAAGCGTGGCCCGCTTGTTAACAGGAACCTTGTTGATGAATTTTAAATCAGGCGCAACCATTAAATCGACACGGATTTGTTATTATGCTGGTTTGAAAATCCATTTCAATCATTTATAAGTTTGGTATTTTATTGATGTTTTGGCGTAAATTGTCGCATCCTACAAAATTTCATGACTCAAAACCCAAAGCAATTCGCCCGAGAAATAACATATGCCATTCAACTACGGTACAGTCGTCCTGTACAAAACAAAATTCAAATAAAACTTAATGCAGCCAGTGTAGCATTCGGAAAATGCCAAACTGGTATTAGAGATGAAGACTATAATTTATCTGCCGCAAACAAATTGTTGTGTCTGATAGATTGCTGGAACCAGAAAGAAACAAAGCGGACGGCAGCGTTCCCAATTTCCAAAATTTTGTATTTGAAAAAACCTATAAAATGATACTATGAAAATTCTTCATACCGCAGACTGGCATTTAGGGCAATTATTTCATGAGTATGACCGTACGTATGAACACCAGCAGTTTTTAAATTGGTTGGTTACTACCATCAAAGAGCAGCAAATAGATGTACTGTTAATTAGTGGCGATGTATTCGATTTATCCAATCCGTCTGCGGCATGCATAAAAATGTTTTATACCTTTCTAAACCGGGCAGTAAAAATTGATCGGGATTTACAAATCATAATTACTGCCGGCAACCACGATTCTGCATCCCGTTTAGAATCGCCCAAGCCTTTGTTGGAGTCATCCAATATACATATCATCGGTATCATTGAAAAAGATGAGCAGGGAAATATTGACTACGATAAATTAATGATTCCGCTGAAAAATAGGAGTGGCGATACCAAAGGCTGGTGCCTTGCGGTACCCTTTTTACGCATGGGCGATTATCCTTCCATTACTGATTGTGACAACCCTTACGCAGAAGGCGTTACTGCATTTTACAAAGAAATTTATTTAAAAGCAATAGCAAAAAAGCAGGATGGTCAATCCATTATTTGTATGGGGCATTTGCATACGCAACAGGCAGAGCTAACGGATATGGATACAGCCGAAAGATTAATTATGGGCGGAGTAGAATCTGTCTCTGCAGCGGCGTTTCATCCCGATATTAAATATGTTGCACTGGGTCATATACACAAAGCACAGCGCATAGGAGGTAACGAACATATCAGGTATTGTGGTAGTCCCATACCAATGTCATTTTCAGAGCTAAATTATAAACACCAGGTAATTGTTTTTGATTTAGATGAGGATGTTATTCGCAACATACAGCAGGTAGAAGTGCCGGTAACAATTAAACT
>JBBQKO010000298.1:0-5140 GCA_038327005.1 Chitinophagales bacterium
ATCTGCTATTTCCAATAAAATTTTATCAACTACCGGTTTTACAAATTTAAAACCAGCAAGAAATTACAACAGGGGTATTAACCCACCATCACAGCTTTCACCTGCCAGCCTGCTGGCACAAAAGAATAACTACAATCTGAAGCTAATAGAACTCAAAGCCATCTACAACAGAGCTACCTATGATTCTGCTATTTACTATGCCAAATACAATGAATTTGCAACAGCGGATTCCTTGTACACAATTGAAATGACGAAGACTTTGAATGCTTTATGGGCTTCTGCCGACAGTGCTTTGATTAATGTGCCATCTTTTGCCGGTAAATTGGAAAGGGTAGTGGATTCATTTGTAACCCAACAATACAGCACAAGGCAAACGTTCTTTTATCAAAACCTGGGCTATATTTTTGATACAGATAAATCAGGTTATGTTCCAGAGTTAAATACACTGGCAGACGAAATAATAAAATGGAATGACTCTGCCGTTAACGGTTTAAAGTACCTGGTAGATGATATCAATCTAAACGGAATTGGTGCACCTGCCTACCTGGTGCAGGATGGATATATTTTGAATCATAGCCACCAGCCTGGCAGTAGCGGGAGCTTTACGTACACCTTTAAAAATTATGGTACAACGGCCATCAATAATGTTAGTTTTAAATTGAGTCCTCCATCCAAAGGTTATCAATTTACCAGTGCTGATTCCATTTTTGCAGGAACTATTTTAGCAGGAGCTTCAAGGCAAATCACTTTTTCTTTTACCTCTCCTTTATCGGACAGTCTTTGCCGTTATACCATTGATGTAAAAGCCAGTAATGGTAGCTTTATAGATGTTACCGGGTCTTTATATGTGATTGACCCGACAAGAAATTACAGCGTAAAAAATGGCAACTGGAGCGACGTAAATACCTGGAGCACCAAAACTGTTCCTAACAATGCTTCTAAAGTAATGGTCAGCCATACGGTAACGGTAGATGTAGATGCAACCTGCAAGTCGGTTAATTCTATAAACCCCGGATCTATCCTGGTCAACACCGGTAAACGGTTGAATATATTACAATAGAAAATGAAGTATTTTGATACGCCCTTATAACAAAACATAAGGCGAACGTTGATAACAAACCGTTACAAAAAAGCTATAAAGAATGACATATATTTTTTGTAGCTTTTTTCATTTCATTTGCCCCTGCTTGTCTCCGGCCCTTCCCGAAATAATCGGGATGTTCCCAGCGGAGAGCTTTACCACCCGGATGCTTTTTTAGTGGTTTCTCTTCTGGGGATTATTTGCACTTCTTTCATCTCTTGACAAACTAATATTACAATATATGCGTACACAAAAACCTTCCTATTCAGCACGCCGTTGTTGTGTCTCCCGACCAACAACCAAGCAGCCCTTAGCACCCAGCCACTTTCCGAAATAATTGGGATATTCCTAAAGCGTAGATCAACGATCCAATTGCTTTTTTTACGGCATTCTATTGCGGGGATTGTTAGTGTTTCTTTCATCCTTCAAGAGACTTGTATCACAATACTGGCCACTGATTTTTTTGAAATTGTTTGGATATTGTTCAATAACGATTCGCACTAAACGAGTCCCGAAGTTATCGCATTGGCTTCAAGTTTATTTTTTAATCAAATAGCTATAACATATATGTGGAAAAGGTTTCAAGAAGTTGTACTATTGGTATTTTTACGCCAGCGGCGTAACCTGTTTGTAGAAAATTTTAACATAAACCGCATTCGCCCAGCGGGGCAACCTTGCGTTTTTCTGCATTACCCACATTATCAGCCTGCGCCGCTGGCGTAAATACTGTTGCACTAATTTTCAGTATTAATTTGATGTGGTAAATAATGAGGGGTAATATCCTTAGCTTGACGCTGATGCGAAATTATCGGGTTGTGCCATACAACGCAACCGCAGTATAATTTGTATTTCTCTGGCATAAAAAAAGACGGCCTTTGTTCACAGGGATTTTTACGGCATATACTATCATTTAATAAAATGTTCCCATAAACCCCGACTTATAAAGTTGCGTTGGTTTTGTTGCACCCGTCATCAGTTCATTTTACTTAGTTAATATCAGGCGCTTAAATAGGTGCCGCCATTTGGGCTGGTAAGAGGCCATTCGAAAGTGGCATTTACGTCATTCAATGTTTTGATGTTACCGATGTATCTGGGCTCAGTGGTGTCAATTAAAATCTGTGAATCAGGAAGTAATTTATAAGTGCCCTTTATGAAGTCATGACCATTTTCATGTACACTAATGTTGTAGGAGGAATCAAATAAATAAAAATCATCTGTAGTGCCATAATAAACACCCGGTATGGGAATCCATCCCCACGGAAAAGTATAATTAATACTACTACCTGAATCTTTAATTATTTTCCATTTTGTTGATAAAATTCTTAAAGTATCCTTGCCCGTAGGGATCATTGCAAATGAAGATGGATCATCTTTCTTACAACTGTAAATTGATGCGAATAGGCAGACAATTAATAAATATTTTTTTATATTTTTCATTTGGTGAATTGGTCCTGGTTTTTACCGGGATAAGGTGTCGGAAAAAAGGTTTGTATATTGGTTGCGGCTGCTGTGCACGAATATAATGTAATGAGACTAAAAAGGTAAAAAATGGAAATTGGAAAATTGGTTGCGTCTACTTCGCAGAAGGGTATTGTCGGACTTGATTTCCTTTAAAATATTTGAAAGAAATGCCAATGGATACAACCGTTACAATGCTAACTATGAAAATCACAACGCACCAAATCGGGTTGCATTGGTGCGTTGCGATGGCCCGGTAACAGACCTAATTATTTTGATTGATCAATGTGGTAGTTTATCCTTGAAGTAGCCATATAAAAAAGTGCCTGCATTGGCAAAGATGAAAACGATGATCATGGCAAAAAAGCCGTAGCCAATATTTACTACAATGGGGCCCGGACAGGCACCGCTTAAAGCCCAGCCCAGTCCAAAAATGACACCTCCGGCCAGGTAGCACACAACACCTTTTTCCTTTGGTTGAAACTGAATTGGATTGCCATGAAAGTCCCTGATATTATATCTTTTGATCAATGCCACACCAATTGCGCCCAGTACTACAGCGGTACCAATAATACCATACATATGAAAGGCCTGGAAACGAAACATCTCCTGTATCCTGAACCAGGAGATGGCTTCCGATTTCGCCATCACTATGCCAAAGGCAATACCGAGCAATAAAAATTTTATCCATTTCATTGTTTAAAAGATTAAGGGGAGAATTAAAAAGGTCATGATTAAACCGCCTACAAAAAAGCCGACTACTGCGACCAGTGAAGGCCATTGTAAATTGGATAAACCGCTGATGGCATGTCCGGAAGTACAGCCTGCTGCATAGCGGGTACCAAAGCCAATCAGCAATCCACTTATTGCTAATATCAGGAAGCCTTTTACGGAGAACAGTGCCTCCCAACTAAACAACTCATCGGGCTGTAAAGAGGTTGGGGCTCTAATGCCCAGCTTGCTCAAATCTGCTACTGTGGCTGGCGAAATCTGCACGGCGGCTCCTGGTGCAGATAGAAATTGGTGGGCGATAAAGCCTCCAATAATGGCCCCGACTAAAAATACCAGATTCCAACTTTTGCTTCGCCAGTTGAAATCAAAAAATGGCACTTTTTTACCGAGGCCCACGGCCGCACAAATGGTTCGCATGTTAGAGGAAAAGCCAAAGGACTGTCCAAAGTACACCAGACAAAGCATGATGGCGGCGATCATGGTTCCTGAAAACCACCAGCTCCATGTTTGTGTTAAAAATTCTCGCATTGCAAATTGTTATAAATTGTTTTAAATGAAACGAATGAGTTTGATTAATGATTGGCCGGTTTTTAGGCTGCACTCCGTGAAAGATACGTCCTTTCATTTAAGTGCAAATACAAACAAGGTGCAAATGGATTTGTTGATGCAAATGGTCAAGTTTTTTTATATTCTGATTGGATGCTAATGGTACTTGTATTTGTCTGGGGTTAGGTTAAGGGTGAGCGATGAGTGATTGAGTGATGGATAATGAATGATGAATGATGAATGATGAGTAATGAATGATGAATGATGAATGATGAATGAATGAATGAATGAATAATGAATAATGAATAATGAATGATGAGTGATGAATAATGAATGACGAATGGTGAATGGTGAATGGTCAATATTTCACCATTCACCATTCACCATTCACAAATGCTTTTTTATGCACTCGTTTGCACAAATAAATAGCTTACCCAAACATAAGTCCATCGTCATTGATGCTACCTTTATCTAAAAGAACGGTCTACATTTTACATATTTGTATTTAAAAATTACATCGGTTTTATGCCGGACTTTTTATAAAAATATAATGGAACATGTTTGCTATTTCAAATCAGCACCAACCGATTCATACAAGCACTCATGCATTGTGCAAACCTTAATCAATATTTAGTAATTCATTAAAAAAATAAACATGTCACTATCGTTATTTGATTTAACAGGAAAAACAGCATTGGTAACAGGTGCCACACATGGTTTGGGAATGTCGATGGCAACCGGCCTCGCAAAAGCAGGTGCACAAATCGTAATCAACGATTTGATACAGGAACGTTTGGATGATGCAATCGCCACTTATGCTGCAGATGGCATTACTGCAAAAGGCTATTTATTTGATGTGACAAATGAAGCGGCCGTAATGAAGCACATCGGATTGATTGAATCGGAAGTTGGGCCAATTGATGTATTGGTAAACAATGCCGGTATCATCAAGCGTACACCCTTGTTGGATATGGAATTGGCAGATTGGGAACTGGTGTTGAAAGTAGATTTGACCGGACCATTTATCATGTCGAAGCATGTAGGCAAATCGATGGTAAAACGTGGCAGTGGTAAAATCATCAACATGTGTAGCATGATGAGTGAAGTGGGCCGGGAAACTGTAAGCGCTTATGCAGCAGCGAAAGGCGGTTTAAAAATGCTAACGAAAAATCTGGCAACCGAATGGGCCAAACACAACATACAGGTTAACGGTATTGGACCTGGTTATTTTGCAACCAGTCAAACTGCACCGATCCGGGTCGATGGTCATCCTTTCAACGAATTTATCATCCGTCGTACACCAGCAGAACGTTGGGGAAATGC
>JBBQKO010000299.1:0-5124 GCA_038327005.1 Chitinophagales bacterium
GATGGAACTGCGCCGTGTTGTATCCTATCTCCAATTTGATGGGGTCTAAATTTCTGCTCTTAATATATTCCTGGGCTGGCTTGCTGTTGTGTACTGCATTCTTAAAGTAGGTAAACATGTTTTGTAAAAACTGTTCTCTGCTCATGGTTAGTTGTGCAGCTTCATTTGTTATTTGTGGTAATGGCTTTTGTTGGTGCTGCGTTTTGCCTTCATAGTAGTTGATTATTTCAGCACACTTCAATAAAGCGTTGTGCTTGTCTGTATTTTCTTTGTTCATCACAAAATCTATAATGTCCATGCTCTTGCCGTGGGTTTTACAATTACTGCTGAAGCAATACGCTGTATGTGTTTTGTAGTACACCTGTAGGCTGGGGGTTTTGTCCTCATGGAAGGGACAGTTTAAACGTAGGTTCTTATCGGGTTTCAATCCGTAATGCTGTAACACCTGGGCAAGGGTGAGCTTTGATTTTATGTCCTGTATTTCCATTTAAAAATATTTTTTCAGTACTTATAAGTTGCAAACATAACTTATCAGTTGTAAACATCAAAATTTATTAGGTTTGGATAGCACTTTTAAGGACTGTAAATTTGCTTTGACATTCATTTTACAGTATTAAATACAACTTATGAGTTTCGGAAAAAGATTGGCCGATGCCAGAAAAAAGAAAGATATATCCCAGGATGAACTGGCAAAGCTGCTGAATACTAAAGGGCCGGTGATCGGCCGCTATGAAAGGGATGAGATGAAGCCCAGTATTGAAGCAGCGGCTAAGATGGCTGATATTTTAGAAGTGTCTTTAGACTATCTGGTGGGGAAAGCTGATGAGCATTTAGATAAGTCTACCCTTAACCGTATCCTGGAAGTACAGAAGTTGCCAACAGAGAAAAAAAACTTTGTTATTAATATGATTGATATGGCGCTTAGGGATTTTAAAGTAAAACAGGCACATGCCTCATAAATAAAAAAACCAGCAACACTTTTTGTATTGCTGGTTAGTAGTTCTTTTATCATTGCAGCTTTAGTAAACCCCCGGCACTGGAAACCCAACACACAAACCTAAGCCTCATTCCAGCGCCTAACAGCGGTTGTCCTGCGCCTATGGGGGCTGACACTAATCATGTTGGTATTATTTCATAAAAATCCAAAATCAAACTCTCATCATCGGAAGACGTAAAATTACTCGGATTAAAATTTCCTATTTTTCCATTAGGTAACTTAATATATTCAGGATACTTTTTTAATGTATTTCGTAGAGGCAAGGTACAAGTAGGACAAGATAGGTTTCCAGCAATTTCAGTAATAGACATACCGTTAGTTACAGGATTTTCCCAATCAATTACAAATATTTCACCACAATTTAAACATGTTACAAAAGTAAAGCTTGACCACCCTTCTCGAGTCGGAAAATAAACTAAGTAATTGTATACCCCAGGATAAACATTCGCATATTCCTTATAACATCTGATTGACTTCTTTTTCATAACTATGGTGTTTTAGCTCCAACTTTAGCCCCATTCCTAATTAAGAGGTTTATAGTTCCAGGGGCACGTAAAGAAGGTGCTAATAATATATTTGCACCTTGCGTAAACGGCATTGGGCCTGCAAAATATGAACTAGGTTGCGTTGGTGGACTTATACTTAGAGGTTTGGTTATAGGATACTTTACCTCAAATACAACTGGTTTGACATTTGGATTATGAAATGAAAATTCCTTTATGGCACCCTCTATAGTATTATTTGCATATATTCCGTCGTTCCCTAGCCTTCCCGGTAATCCTGATTTGTAAAATCCATTTTGAACGGTAGATTCTGCAAATTGGGGATTTATTGCTCTATAAGCAAGACCATATTCTGTACTTGCTGGTTTAATTAATAATGAAATGCCTTTAAATGCTAATTTCCCTACCCCCTCTCCAATTCCCATTTCTACCATGGGTTCTACAACATTCTCCGAAAACTTATTTAGATATTTATTCTTTGTCCAATGATTCTCTGGAATCGAGCTTGCTTCATATGCTTCTTTTAAATTGTTTTCTTTTGCTTGTTGAATAGCATCTGGTTTTCTATATCTTTTTAATGCCGCCGTGGCTTGGGTTCTAACCTTCTTTTGAATCTCCTGATTCATTATTTTTCGTTGCCTTTCCGGGGCTTCAGCAACTTGTTGCTGGATTATCAAAGGATTGGCTGGATAATGCATTACCGCTGTCGCATCTGTAGCCAAATAATTGAATTCACGCCCTCGTCTACCTGCTGGGGAATATTCTAATCCATCCAAATCGATACCATCAATAGGTCGATTACTTGCAAACTGGTAAGGTGTTAATTCTGGATATTCTAGAGTAATTGGGTCAACCGATAAGAACCTTCCCAACCTCGGATCATATATCCGCATTCCATAATCCTGCTGGTTACCTTCACCTTTTACTTCATTATCATTCTCTTTTCCATTAAAGCCGTACCGGTAACTACTATTAGGCTGGGTATATTTCCTCCCCGGCATTACCATCCCGAAGGGATAGTATCTCAAAGAACATTCAAGTAAATATACACGAAAAACCATCAGCCTTTTGCAACTGATAGTTTTGCCCATTAATTTGGGCACACTCTGCCAAGGCCTTAAATTACCTACCTGTTGCCCGCCCAACACCTTCGCATCAGTATGAGGGCTGGCTTACTAGCTTGGTGAAAAAATCAAACTAAATAAACATCCGTTTTCGAACAAAAAGAAGTAATCGATGACCCTTTGCTCGAACAGGTAGCCAAGCTTTCAAAAGTACCCGCCGAAGCTATTAAAAATTTTGATGAAGAAGCGGCGATTGTTAATATTCAAAACAATTACGAAAGCGCAAATTCAGGAAGTGGAACAATTCGAAACAATTTAAATTATCACTTCTGCACTTTTAACCCAATCGAAAAAATTGTTGAACTCTATGAAGCTCTGGTCAAAGTGAAAAAAAAGTGGAGCTGCTGCGAAAAATGCTCGATAAAAAATAACCCCCGCCAAAGAAAAGCTTACGCACAAAAAACCACACTTCCTTACAACTGATAGTTTACAAATCCTGTCTCTTTTAGTAAGGCCGGCATTGGAAACCCAACCCGCAAACCTACGCATCATTCCAGCGTCTAATTGTATAACGATTTATCTTCAAATTTTGCAGTATCCTTTAAAAGCCAGCTCTTTTGTAAGCAATTATTAAACAACTGCGCCTCTGTATAAATTACTGTGCTATTAAAAGTCTTGGCAACCGGTAAATTAAAAGTAACTGATTTCATATTTGTAAAAGTTGCATTATTCAACAATTCAGCAGGAAATTGAACACCAGTATTAGTTTTTATTTTGACATTCTTAATTTCCTTATGTAACGTAGAAAACAAAAATGTAAACTGTACACTAAGGCTATCGATTTGATTATATAACCTTAACACCAGAGGACTCCCTTCGATTAATGTAATATTGCCCATCGAGTCATATTCTTCGTTATACTGATAAGTGGAAGGCAAAGAAAAAAATTTGTAAGACTTTAATGAACCATTAGGATAAAAATAATATGCCCCGGTAGTTACAGAGTCTTTTGTCTTGTCTACTAATTGGGTAACAATACCATCTTTTGTCCGATCGTTTATTTGCAGTCGACTACTATCATCTTGTAAAAGTTGATTAATACTAAATTTACAGTCAAGGTTAACTGTTTCTTTTGATCTTAAGCATGAATACATGATCGTCGTACTTATGATAGTTATTCCAAAATAAAATCTTATAATTTTCATCTTACGGTTTTTTTTGAGATTTACTATCATTCTCCTTCGCTTTGTATCCGTTCCAAACCGGGCTTGTATCTTTAGCCGGTTCAGTTGTTATTGTCCATGTTGAATCCTTATTCATCTTAGAATTTGTTGGGCCGAAATTTACTACATCACCAGGTTTAGTTCCCGGTTTTGGATAGCCTGCGGATTCTACCTCTGAGCTACTGGGTAATACGGTGATATCTTTATAAAGTTGGGCTGCCAGATTTTTAATTTTATCTGCAATTTCTGGTACATCGTCAACCTTAGGAATTTCTAATAATTTGGGGCCTCCTGTAACAATGCCACCTATCGCTGCCATCACTCCTTCTATATTCGCCATGAACTCTGCCTCACCTTTTCTGACATTTAACCCTGGTCCATCCTCACTTGTAAACATTACACCACCTGTCACTTCGTCATTTGTTTTGAATTTTGCCCAAGTTTCATTGTTAGTTAACTCATGGCTTGTTGTAGTAACAATCTTACCAATAATCTGATCCGGGATTTTTATATCATAAGTAATTTTTGGATCTGCATTAATTACTGTTACTGTAAATGTTTGATAATTATACCAGTCAACATGATCGACGTACATAGAACTCCATTTTGAGATAACTTTTGGTTTTAATCCTGAACTTTTTAAAATTTTTAAAATTGTATACTTACCCGTCTTGGCGTCGTATTGTAAATGAACGGAGTACTTTGCCTGCCCATCGGGATCAATCATTCCAATTGGATTATCTCCAGCATACGAATAAGGAGACTCATTAGGGAATTTTCCTGAAAGAGGATCAACACTTAAAAATCTTCCTAATCTGGGATCATAAATTCTTGCACCATAATCCTGTTGGTTACCATCTCCCTTCACTTCGTTATCATTCTCTTTCCCGTTAAATCCGTAACGGTATGCTCCTGCACCGTATTTTCAAAACATTTTGAGAACGCTTTGCATTTCTTTTTTCAATTGAAAAAAAAAGTCTGGCAGCTTCCAATCAAAGAACTTTTGTCTCTCAAAGATAACCGGTACAATTCACTTTTTTTGCTTTCTGTTTAAAGAAAAAATAAAGCGGCCCTGAGCCGCTTGTATTTACTTTTTTTGCTTTGCTTTCCATTCCTTAAACCATTGCTTTAAAAACTGTTTACGCTCCTGCAGATATTGCTTTTCCTTTCCTTGATCATTGCCAGGCCATTGCCAACGCAACCAGTTTAAACCATCAAACATTTGTTCCACCTGGTCGAACTCATAACGGTGCATTCAATAACCAACCCTCATAAAATATTCAACTGCCATACGCCTTTCATCGCTGCCGCTGCTACCAACCTGCAGACTTACATCA
>JBBQKO010000300.1:0-5116 GCA_038327005.1 Chitinophagales bacterium
TTGTTAGCATACCAACATTACTGTTTTAACTTTACCCGACACAAATCAAAAACAACCAGCAATCATGGACATCCGCCAGGCCCTGCAACAATATTTCGGCTACAACGATTTCCGGCACAACCAGCAGGAAATCATAGAGAATGTGTTGGCAAAAAATGACAGCATTGTGCTGATGCCAACAGGCGGCGGTAAATCATTGTGCTACCAAATACCGGCCCTGGTTTTTGAGGGCGTAACCATTGTAGTTTCTCCATTGATTGCATTGATGAAAGACCAGGTAGATGCACTCAAACTAAACGGTGTGCCCGCTGCATTTTTAAACTCTTCACAATCGGGTTCTGAACAATCGTTTATCATTCAACGGTTAAAAAATAATCAGTTGAAATTATTATATGTAGCCCCTGAAAGACTACTCGGACAGAACGGGTTGTTGACTTATCTGAAGGAAATCAATGTCTCTCTTTTCGCTATTGATGAAGCACATTGCATCAGTCATTGGGGCCATGATTTCAGACCGGAGTATTTGGTGTTGGGGCAGTTAAAAAAGCAGTTCCCCAATACGCCCATCATTGCATTGACAGCCACTGCCGATCAGCTTACTAAAAAGGATATCATTCAAAAACTGGAAGTAATTAATTACACCGTTTTTGAAAACTCATTCAACCGGCCCAACATCAGTTATTTCATCAAACAAAAGAAAAATTATTTACCACAGTTATTTAAATATTTATCTGCACACAAAGAAGATAGCGGCATCATTTATTGTCTCAGTAGAAATTCTACAGAAAAACTGGCTGCCGATTTAAGAGACGAAGGATATGCAGCAGCAGCCTACCATGCAGGATTGGAGAAGCATGTAAAGGAAGCCAACCAGGAGCAGTTTTTACGGGACGATATAAAAATAATAGTTGCCACCATCGCCTTTGGAATGGGTATCAATAAAAGCAATGTCCGCTTTGTGGTACATGTGGATATGCCCAAAAATATTGAAGGCTATTACCAGGAAACCGGTCGTGCCGGCAGAGACGGGTTGGACAGCGAAGCGATCTTATTTTACAGCGCTGCGGATGTTTTTAAACTAAAGAGTTTTGCAACGATAGAAGGCAATGAAGCCCAATCGAAAATCATGCTGAAGAAGCTGGACCAGATGGCAGCGTTGTGTTCAACGCGGCGGTGCAGGCGCCAATATTTATTAAACTATTTTGACGAAGCCGCACCACCTTATTGTGGCAGTTGCGATGTATGTTTGAGTGAAGAAGAAAAGTCAGATGCAACCATAGAAGCACAAAAATTACTAAGTGCCGTTAGCCGCCTGAATGGTAGATTTGGAATCAATTATGTGATTGATTTTTTAAGAGGAAGCAGTACCACAAGAACCGAACACCAGTCCATAAAAACCTATGGCATTGGTAAAGATATCAGCAAGGATCAATGGAAATTGTATGTAAGGGAAATGTTGCATTTGGAATACTTGCAGCAAAGTGACGGTGAATTTCCGGTACTCCAATTAAATGAAACCAGCAGGCAGATTTTAAAAGGTGAACTTAAAGTAAGACTTGTAAAATCAATCACGGAAAAAAAGGAAGCACCAGGGAATTCGCAAAGCGGCGAAAGGGTAAATGCGGATTTATTCGCTACCTTAAAAGTGGTAAGAGCACAACTGGCACGAGAAGAAAACGTGCCCGCATTCATGGTTTTTTCAGATGCAACGTTGGTTGAAATGGCGACATATTTACCACTTACCACAACTGAGTTGGGAAATATCTCCGGCTTTGGAAATTTGAAATTGGTGAAATATGGCTCTTCTTTTTTAGACCCGATTATTGATTACTGCAGGCAGCATCAATTAGCTACTAAAATGGATGCTAAAGCTCCCAAAAGGCAACGCAGTGCAGGTACCAGCAGTAAATCCACTGATACCAAACGACTGAGTCTGCAACTATTTCAGCAGGGAAAAGATGTGAAGCAGATTTGTGCTGAGCGGGACTTAAAACGAAGTACAATCGAAGAACATTTGGGCCATTTTGTCTTTACCGGCGAAATCAATATCTACGAAATCGTGCCCAGAGAAAAAGTGGCGGTGATCATCCAGGCCATCGAACAAAATAAAAATAGTTTAGCCATCGCCCCGATAAAACAAAAATTAGGCGAGGAGTATTCCTACGGAGAAATTACTGCGGTAATGAATTATTTGAGGAGGATGGGAGAGGCGTAGCCCCCATCCTCTAAAGGGAGTTATACGAAGAGTTTGCTTCAAAAACTGCATTTTTTAAACTTAAAAGAGGGGCTGCGTAACAAATATTGTAACAATCTAAGTTCCCCTTCAGGGGACAGGGGCTACTCTTCATTCAAATTCCTTTCCATCCATTCATCCTGTGAGCTGGCCGATTGTTCAACAATCACCTTATCGGCGATTTTTTTCTGTCCTTTGACAATTGATTCTGTTACATACGAGTGCTCAATCGATTCGCTTTCCTTCATACCCAGCAGCTTGATCAATGGGATCATTTTATCGCTGCCAAAATGTTTAAAGAGCGGTTCATCCATGGCGCTATAAACAATGACATTTTGAATATCCCATTTTTGTGCAAATGTCAGTTCTTTTGCATTTAAGGGGTAATGCTCTACAAAAACAGGTGTATGTGATTGAAGCTGTGCGGCATGCAACAGCCGGGCTTCTGCGATGCTGTTTTCATCCAACCCTTTTTCAATAAAGAACGCTTTGTATTTTTTGGCGGTATCGCTAAACCATGCGATGAACAATGTATCCGGTTGCTCTTTTGCCAATTGGGCGCAAGCATTCATTTTTGCTTCGGACCCCATGTACATTCTGTCCCTGAAAATGCGGGGTTCTTTATCTTCCTCTTTGCTGCCAAATAAATTAAATAACATAGTTGTAATTAAGGATGCAAATTAATAAAAGTAATCATGCCTTATTATGCAGTTTAATACAAAAGTGATTGTATTTACAAATAGCTGGTGTAATTATGGAAATATTAGTATCTGAAGGAAATCGAAGCGATGATTAAATTAAAAAATATTTCATCATCGCAAATGATAGTTGCTGTAGGTGTAACAAAGAACATTTAGGAAACTAATTTGCGTGACAGTTTTACTGTTTGCTTTCTATTCTTGCTTGCTTTGTGTTTAGCAATTATTTTTGCTACTTTTTCCGTCTCTTTTTCATCCATCGGCTGGTATTGCATCATAGATCCTGGAAAGTCTTCCGGAACTGGAATACGGGCGCTTTTTTTTGCTTCTTTCATACTGTAAATTAGCTTTTTTAGAAGTATAAATCAATTAATTTCTCTGCGTTTGCATCGTCTATAAACATCCTTAATCCATAAAGTGTTTTAGCACCATACCGCTCGTAATATCGTCGTAATTGATTCTTTGCAAAAAAGGCAATATATCCTTCAAAACCTTCATCGATAGCAATTTTGCAGCATAAAGCTATCATGCATTTACCTACTCCATTATATAAGCTGATGGGGCTTTTATTGAAGTCATTTATTTCCATATTGGCGCACTCTAAAAAATCAATTGAAGGTTTAACCGCAACCAGCCCCTGCAAAATATTTTCATCCCCTTCTCTACAAATTTTGAATACAACAAAACCATCTTTTATTGATTGAGAAAAATTAAATTCCCGGAAATGGTGGCAGTGCTTTTTTATTTCAGTGCTATTGGTCAGTAGGGCAATGGCATTTTACTTATCTCCGGTCGCATTAAGTGTTAAAGCATTGCGTAGATAGTAGGTATTGTTCATACAATAAAGTTAATATAACATAGGCGTAGTTTAAAGTATTGGTTTTATTGCAATGGTTTAGGCCGGGCTTGGTTTTGCAGAAAACAGACTTGATTAAATTGATAGTGAAGAAATAGTTCTTAACCGTAATTTATTGCATTTGTTTAAAATTAATAACTAACTAACAATCCAACTAAACCCCGCCCATTTTGTTTTTGTACCTTTACACTAAGTAAGTAGACATGATAAAAGAAAAAAAATCTCCCTCTGAAACAATTAATCACAATGATTTTATAGAAGTATTTGGTGCAAGGGAGCACAACCTGAAAGACATCGACATCAAAATTCCCAAGAATCAATTGGTAGTGTTTACAGGAGTGAGCGGCAGCGGTAAGTCTTCCCTGGCATTTGATACCATTTACAACGAAGGGCAGCGGCGCTACATGGAAAGTTTTAGCGCCTATGCACGCCAGTTTATGGGCGATATGGAGCGGCCGGATGTGGATAAAATCACCGGGTTATCTCCCGTAATTTCCATTGAGCAAAAAACTACCAACAAGAATCCACGGAGTACGGTTGGTACCATTACTGAGATATATGATTTCCTTCGTTTGCTGTATGCAAGGGTAGGTGAGGCATACAGTTACAATACCGGTAAAAAGATGGTGAAGTTTAGCGAAGAGGAAATTGTAAGCGATATCTTTTCAAAATTCAAATCTAAAAAAATCAGTTTACTGGCGCCGCTGGTTCGTGGTCGTAAAGGGCATTACAGGGAGCTGTTTGAAGACGTTCGTAAAAAAGGTTACCTGAAAGTGCGCATTGATGGTGAGGTAAAAGACCTGGTGGCAAAAATGCAGGTAGATCGGTACAAAATTCATGATATCGAAGTGGTGGTAGATCGGCTTGCGGTAACGGATGATATGAAAGTGCGAGTGAGCCAAAGCGTACAAAAAACTTTGCAGGTAGGAAAAGACCTGATGTTTTTATTGATCAACGACGATAACAAAGTAGTGCAGTATAGCAAGCAATTGATGTGCATTGATACAGGTATCAGTTATGAAGAACCTTCTCCCAATGCTTTTTCATTTAACAGTCCGTATGGAGCCTGCCCAACCTGTAAAGGACTTGGAACTGTGTACACGATTGATATGGATGAAGTGCTTCCAGATCAATCAAAACGCGGAAAAGCCGGCGGACTTGTGCCACTCGGCGAAGAGCGGGATGCCAGTGTATGTCAGCAGGTGATTGTATTTGCAAAAAAACATAAAATCAATTTAGATAAGGCGCTGAAGGAATTACCGGAAGGTCAGTTGGGGCTACTCTTATACGGCGACCAGCAGATTAATCCGGCACTCGAACTTGACCTGA
>JBBQKO010000301.1:0-5083 GCA_038327005.1 Chitinophagales bacterium
TGCGATCATCGTTTCGCCCTTAATAGCATTGATGAAAAATCAGGTAGACCTGGTGAGAAGTTATAGCAGTAAGGATGACGTAGCCCATTTTTTAAACAGTACACTCAATAAGGGCCAGCAAAAGATTGTAAAGGATGACCTTACTACCGGCAAAACTAAAATGCTGTACGTAGCACCAGAAACGCTTACCAAAGTAGAAAATATTGAATTTTTTAAAGACCTGAATGTTTCTTTTTTTGCAGTAGATGAAGCGCATTGTATCTCCGAATGGGGGCACGATTTCAGACCAGAATATCGCCGACTCCGGGAAATGATGGAGATGATCAATCCGGATGCACCCATGATTGCGCTAACCGCAACTGCTACTCCAAAAGTGCAAAGTGATATCTTGAGGAACCTCGGATTAAGAAACCCGCAAATCTACATTTCGTCCTTTAACAGGCCCAATTTGTATTACGAAATTTTGCCCAAAATAAAGAAAGAGCAAACACTTACCAGCATCGTTCGCTTTATTTCTCAAAATAAAGGAAAAAGCGGCATCATTTACACGCTCAACCGTAAAACCACCGAAGAGCTTGCCGACATGCTGATGGCCAACGGCATAAAAGCAGTCGCATATCATGCAGGTCTTGATAGCAAGTTGCGTGCAGAAAGACAGGATCTTTTTTTGAATGAAGATGTACAGGTGATTGTTGCCACCATCGCATTTGGTATGGGGATCGATAAGCCGGACGTTCGTTTTGTGATTCACTTTAATATTCCCAAATCAATCGAAAATTATTACCAGGAAACCGGCCGGGCAGGACGTGACGGGATGGAAGGGAAATGTATTCTTTACTACTCTCATAAAGATGTTGCCAAACTGGAACACCTGATGCGTGACAAGCCATTGAGCGAAAGAGAAGTGGGCGCCCAATTGATCAACGAAACTGTTTCTTATGCAGAGAGTGCCGTATGCCGTAGAAAGATTTTGCTGAATTATTTTGGCGAAGAATATGATACCGGGCAGTGTACCAATATGTGCGATAACTGTAATAGTCCAAGGGAACTGATTGAGGCAAGAACAGAAACCCAGCAGGTTTTGAAAATAATCAAAGGGCTGGATGAACAATTTACTATGATTTACCTCATGCACATTCTGCTGGGTAAACCCAATCCACAGGTGAAAATGTTCCGGCATGATGAAAGAGATTTTTTTGGAATTGGTAAAGAAAAGGATGAGCATTTCTGGAATTCCCTGATGCGCCAAATGATTTTGGAGGGTTTTATAAAAAAGGATATTGAAGAATACGGGGTATTGAAATTTACCAAAAAGGGAGAAACATTTCTGAAGAAGCCCGTTTCTTTTAAAATTGTGTTGAATAATTTATACGAAGGAGCAGATGCCGATGATGATGAAGGCGGTACTACAGAAGTAGCCACCACTGTAACTGATGAAAAGCTGGTTGAAATGCTAAAAGAATTAAGAAAGAAAGTGGCCAAGGAAAAGAACCTGCCACCTTTTGTTATTTTTTTAGAAGGCAGTCTCGAAGACATGGCTACCTTATATCCAACAACAATTGAAGAACTGGAAAAATGCCAGGGTGTTAGTAAGGGAAAGGCAATCCGGTATGGTAAGAAATTTGTAGAGCTGGTAGCGAAATATGTTGAAGAAAACGGAATAGAAAAACCCGATGATTTCGTAATGAAGGGAGTTGTGAACAGGAATAACAATAAGATTTTTATCATTCAGAATGTAGATAAAAAAATACCGCTGGAAACCATTGCAAAAACCAAAGATCTTAAAATTGACGAGTTGCTGGAAGAGATGGAAACCATTGTAGCAAGTGGCACTAAACTCAACCTCGATTATGCCATCAACGAACTGGTAGATGAATACGAACAGGAAGAGATCATCGATTATTTTAAAGCCTGCGAAACCAGTAGTCTGCAGATAGCACAGGAAGAATTGGCAGACAGTGGGTTTAACTGGGAACAGTTGAAGATTATGCGGATCAAGTTTTTAAGTGTGTATGGTAATTAGGGTGTAGGTTTTCAGGTGCGATTGCGGGTATAAATACATTGCAGCAAAAGCGCAAATCTTATAAATGAATATATTGATTTTCAAAGACGGGTTTTTCAAAATAAAGAGAAACCCGCTTTGCTAATTGAGTTTAAAATAACCATAGAGATAGTCTCTAAAATTCCTGGATAGTAATCCACGGAATATTCCCTTTATTGTTGAATCGTCCGTAAAATCTTATAGTCACTTCGCTTTTTGCAAAGGCAAAACACTTGTCTTATTCCATCCAATATTTATTTGTGAAACAAATTGATAAAATCGAAACAGGTGCTTATCAAAATGCCTGTATTGAAAAGTGAATTCGGTTAAACTTCAAAGAAATAATGCGGTACTAATTTTGTTAAGGTATTGAGTAATTTACAAATCAGCATTGCACACAGTTGTTTTCCTTGAAACACTTGCAAATGCAAATAATATTTTCAGATTCAAAAAAATATAAACCAACTATTATGACAGCAGTTAATGCATATGCAGCGCAAAACGCCACTACACCGTTGGCACCTTTCAATTTTGAAAGGAGAGAAGTAGGTCCTAAGGACGTACAAATTGAGATTTTATATTGTGGTGTTTGTCATTCCGATATTCACCAGGTTCGCAACGAATGGGGTGGTTCCATTTACCCAATGGTACCTGGTCATGAAATTGTGGGTCGAATTACCAAAGTGGGTGCAGATGTAAAAGATTTTATTGTGGGCGAATTGGCAGGAGTAGGTTGTTTCGTAGATTCTTGTCGCACCTGCCCGAGTTGTTTAGCCAATGAAGAACAATATTGCGACACTGGTATGGTTGGTACTTATAATGGCCGTGATAAAGAAGGCAATCCTACCTACGGTGGATACTCTACCCAAATAGTAGTGGATGAGCAGTACACCTTACATGTATCTGAAAAGTTACCCATTGAAGGAGTTGCACCTTTGTTATGTGCCGGTATTACTACTTACTCACCATTGCGTCACTGGAAAATTGGCAAGAGTCATAAAGTTGCTGTTGTTGGATTAGGTGGCCTGGGACATATGGCGGTAAAATTTGCAGCTTCTTTTGGTGCAGATGTCACTGTACTGAGTACATCCGCATCAAAAAAACAAGATGCATTGAACTTAGGCGCTCACCATTTTGAAGTGACCAGCGATCCCGAAACAATGAAGCACTTGCAGGGTAAATTTGATTTTATTTTAAGCACTATTTCTGCGCAACATGATTACAACCAATACCTGAATTTATTAACCCTAAATGGCACGATGGTAGTAGTGGGTGTTCCTCCACAACCTTCTACCGTACATGCATTCAGCTTGATTGGTAAACGCAGGTCTTTGGCCGGGTCTTTAATTGGCGGTATAAAGGAAACACAGGAAATGCTGGACTATTGTGCAGAACATAATATCGTATCTGATGTAGAGGTTATCAAAGTGTCTGAGGTGAATGAAGCCTACGAACGAATGTTGAAAGCGGACGTTCGCTATCGTTTTGTGATAGACATTGCCTCATTGAAATAAAACAATTAAATGCTGTAGTATAGGGTGGGATTGGTTTTCCACCATTTTTTTTATCTTTTTTTTAAAATGATTGTATTGAGTTACAATATTTGAATAGAAACTCCTATTTTTGCTGCCCCAATAGGGAAGGTGTGATAGCTCAGTTGGTAGAGCAATGGACTGAAAATCCATGTGTCGCCGGTTCAACCCCGGCTCGCACCACTTAAAAGACTCAACGCTTGTTGAGTCTTTTGTTTTTATTCAACTCCTGGATTAATTATTCTCACCGGAAAAATCCTTTTGATAAAAAATTGCAGCCCGGAATATCTAAACATTCGGGTGGAATGAAACAGCCTGTTGACAAATTGAATATTTTTGTGCAGACAATGTCCCAAAACCGGAGGGATGTTTTTTCTAATTAGTTATGTTTAATCCAAAGCAGATAGAAGAAAAAATAAAGCAATCCGATTGGTGGCAAAAAGCATCTGTTACAGTTGACTGTCACTATTGCAATACCAGCGGGATTATGTTGACGCATCATCTGCAGAGGGTGCATGATAATGTGGAGGCTATTTTTCAACAACCGGCAACCGGTTTTTACGGCAACCTGTTCAACCTTTTGCAGCAGCTAAACATAGATAAAGAGGAATTAAAATGCGAATTGAAAATAGTGGCGCTTTTACATGATATCGGAAAAACGGCAGAAGATAAATCAATGATTATTCCTCATCCGTTAACCGGCAAGCCGGCACATATGCGGCACGGGTTGGTAAGTTTGATGGCTGCGATGGAAATTGTGGGTTCTGATTTGGCAACTTCGGAAACAAGGCGGGCACATATTTACCATACAATAGAGCTGCATGATATGTCGTACGGATTATTCAGGGAACACCAGGAGTCACGTATCATGCCTCCGTATAGCAAATGGATTTCCATCAATAATAAAATCCATTCACTACCAGCAGCAGGTTTATTGTACCTGCTCGTTTTCAAACTGGCCGATATTCATGGTCATAATAATATTGCGGATGTTCTTTGGTTTTATCATGCTGCGAATAAAAATTACTTTACACAGTTGCATATGGAATTACCGGTTCCGGAAGAATCGGATATTCGATAAGCAACGCATTTCATGCAATAGGTAGGTGCATTTTACCAAACGGAATAATTATTGGTGAGTATTATATAAAGCACCTTTTTGGGGATGGCTGAACGAGAAATCCTACATGGCATCATTCACTTAAACCTATTAACCGCTTGTAATATCAGCAGTGGATTTATGTTGAAAATATAAACGTTTGGATGGTTATTAATCGACGCAAATGAATTCGGTATTACAATGCATCAAAAAAATACGGACATATGAAAGCAACAGTATCAAAATTATTTGCAGACTTTTTTAATAGTGAGAAGGCAGGTGGCTTAATATTAATAGCCTGTACTTTTTTATCCATTATTATTGCAAATAGCAGTTTTGGAGCTGGTTATCTTCATTTCTGGCACCAAAGTATTGGCTACGAAAATGTAAACATTCACCTGAACCATCCCA
>JBBQKO010000302.1:0-5044 GCA_038327005.1 Chitinophagales bacterium
AAAACAACCATCCCTTTTTGTAGCTTTTAAAAAATACTAATAGCACTTGCTTTTGGTAATATCTTTTTTATAGGGATAAATGCTCAACGCAATCATGGTTTCATTTTCAAATGAAAAGAATACCACGTTCTTCCTATCCAACTGAATCATATAATATTTTCTTGAGAGGTAGTTCTTGGTATGTAAGGCATGCTGGCAATTTTATCCAGTTTAATCAACGTAATATTTGCGAATTTTTCCGCAGCTAAATCAGACCAGTTTTCTTTTAGGTAGATGATGATAGAGTAGAAATCCTGTTCTGCCTCAACCGTCCATATTATTTGGAAAGCCATGTTTCCAATTTATATTTCATTTCATCCTGTGTGATATAATTTCCTGCTTTGTATTCCTCCATTGCTTTTTTTATTTTGGTTTGAAGTGGAGCCGGTAGTTCGTTTACTTCAATATCATTCTTTGTGTCCGTATTATGCAACAATGCGTAAACTTCTTCTATTACAGCACTATCATTAGTATTCCTGAGCATAAATAGTACTTGGTTTTTTTATCTTGGATTGGCATGGCTTAACGTTTTTATAAAGCTAGGTATTTAAATTGCGATTGCAAATGTCCTTTTACTTTGTAAAATGATTTTACAAACCAGATAAATGATTAGTTATTGATAAAATTTATTGTTTGGGATAACTAAAAAAAAACCTATTTTGCACTTTCTGTTATAATGAAACGACTATCTGCTATATTACTCCTGGGGATTTTTTCCTTTAATATTTTTGGATATAGAATAGTTGCATCCTTTCTTGAAAGTCAGCAAAATCTACAAATGGAATTGTCAATTGATGAAAATGACTACATCGAAAGCCAGTTGATTTCAATTAAACAACCCACTAATTTACCCTACTACTCCAACTCATTTGATTTTCATAGAATCGATGGTGAAGTTAATATCGATGGCATTATCTACAAATATGTTAAGTGCCGGATTTACAACGATTCTTTGGAATTGCTTTGTTTACCCAATACCGGCAAAATGAAAATCCAGGCTGCCAAGGCAGATTTTTCAAAGATGGCTTCCGACTTCCAGCAATCCAATCATAAGAAGAAATCAAATGCTGATACCAAATCACCTCAGAAAACAATCAGTGAATATGAGGAACATTTTACAGCAATTGCCTTTAATACAATTCCGTTTTTAATCAATCATACCATTCAGCCTCACTTACTCGTAAGTACACTATTCACCAAATTGGTGGAGCAGCCTCCTGAGATGCAATTGAGTCATACCGCCGTTTAATTTTACTACTGTCTGCTAATAAAATGCCGATGCCATCTTTGTGGCTGGTGTTTGGAATTATTGTTATTGTACGATGACTGCAATACTATAAATTTTTCCTTCTTAGCTTTGACAGATCAATTGTTTATCCACTTTACTTTTTATTATGAAGAATATTTTAATTGTTTTTGCAGCTATGCAGTTTGTCGTTTCCTGCAAGCAGAATCAGCCAGTACAAAAAACCTATTTCGCAGACCCTTTCTCTTATTGCAAAACAGTAAAAGAATTGAATGAGGTGGTGAAGTTTAATAATTTCTCTCCCATTGTTGCAGATCGAAATTATACCTACGCCAATATAGCTGCTTATGAATGCATAGCCGCCGCCTATCCCGATAAATACAACTCTTTGGCAGGTCAAATTAACGGACTTGCAGCAATGCCCTCACTAGATACTTCGAAAACGGTGGATGTAGAATTTTCCGCCCTGCTTGCTTTTTGTAAGGTAGGCGAGGCCGTAACCTTTCCGGAAGGCAGTATGAAGGATTATGTGGATAGTTTAAAAACTTTTGCAAAAAAGCAGGGCATGCCGGATGAACTGTTTGACAACTCGGTGACTTTTTCTGATACAGTTGCAAACGCAATTTTACAATGGAGCAAAGGCGACAATTACCTGCAAACGAGAAGCGCTCCCAAATATACTGTGATTGATACACCTGGTCGCTGGGTGCCCACGCCTCCCATGTATGCAAGTGCCATTGAGCCACATTGGAATCTGATTAGAACCATTGTATTGGATAGTGCAGCCCAGTTTAAAACGCCCAAGCCAATACCTTTTAATATGAAGGATAAAAATGGGCTTTATTATAAGCAGGTAATGCAATCAAAAAATGCAATTGATAGTCTCACAGATGAGCAAAAGCACATCGCCATGTTTTGGAATGATTTGCCCAACGAATTACATGTTAGCGGACACGTACAATTTATCACAAAAACATTTTCACCTCCCGGGCATTGGATGAATATTGTGGGCATAGCCTCAATGAAATCAAAGGCTGATTTCGCAACAACTGTAGAAGCATATACACTCACGTCTATTGCAATGTTTGATGCCTTTATTCATTGCTGGGACGAAAAATTCAGGAGCAATACAGTGCGGCCTGAAACGGTGATAAATAAATACATTGATCCTGAGTGGAGACCTTATTTGCAAACACCACCTTTCCCGGAATATACCTGTGGACATAGCACTGTTTCTTCAGCGGCCGCAGAAGCCTTATCCAAAATGTACGGGAATAATTTTAGTTACACAGACACCAGCGAATTGGAATTTGGTGTGCCAAACCGTTCATTTACTTCTTTCCGCCAGGCCTCCGACGAAAATAACCTTGCCCGTTTTTATGGGGGGATTCATTTTCATCCGAGTTGTTTGGTAAGTACTGAATATGGTAAAAAGGTAGGTGACTTTGTAGTAGGCAAACTCAAGCTACGGAAAGAAAATCAATAGGCGGGCTGTATTAATATCAGTCAGTCTTCAAGAGCGAATCCATCATTTTTTGAAACTTCGTAATCCTAAAACGTATTAGGATTGGTGTATGCTTTATTTGTTTTTTTTTGATGCCAACATCAAGTCGTAACCAGACTTTTCGGGCAGTAAAGAATTCGAACACGGCATCGTACGCAGTCATTTTTTGCCTAAAAATTAATCACTCATAAAGTTTTATTTCAACTTGCCTAAGGAGCAGATTCAACATCAGGTGCGCTTTTTTGATAAATAAAAAAAGTGTAGGCAGAACTAGAATAACAACATTCCAAAACAATAAATAATTATTAAAAAAATTATAATGAGAAAAATAGTAAAGCATATCATGGCCACCATTATTTTAGTAGCCATCGCATTTCAAAGTTATTCGCAGGGTTGTGTAGCCATTCGCAGCACTGGCGCTTCCTGTTCTATTCAAAAGCCGGGTAGCGATTCGGGTAGTTGGGTATTTAGTGCCAACTACAGATACTTTAGATCCTTTCGTCATTTTAAAGGAAAGGAAGAGCAAAAGGAAAGACTGGTTCAAAATACAGAAGTAATCAACTATACCCATTCTCTGGATCTTTCAATTTCGAAACGGTTAAATAATCGCTGGTCGTTGAGCTTAAACTTTCCGTTGCTTGCTACCACCCGTTCTTCTTTGTATGAACATGGGTTGGTAAATGGCGTATATGTAAAAAAAGAGCGACATAGTACACACTCTTATGGATTAGGGGATGTGAGACTTGCGGCTTACCGCTGGTTGATTGATCCGCTGAAGCATACAAAAATTAATGTGCAGGCTGGTCTTGGGATAAAGTTTGCAACCGGCGATTACAATTACAAAGATTACTGGTACAATGTAGGTGTAGGCGGAAAAAAGGAATTGAGAACAGTAGACCAATCGATGCAGTTAGGCGATGGTGGAACCGGTTTAACTACAGAGCTAAACGCATACTACATGCCATCACCTAAGCTAAATATTTATGCCAATACTTACTACCTGATCAACCCAAGAAATGTGAACGGCACCCGCACTTACAGAGAAACATTATCACCCGCTATCGCCAATGAAGGTATCATGAGTGTACCCGATCAGTACATGGCAAGAGTGGGCGCTTCTTATAATTTTTTAAGGGTGCAAGGGTTGTCAGTTTCCGCTGGTGGACGCATAGAGGGAATACCGGTGTATGACCTTGTTGGTGGCAGCGATGCATTTCGCAGACCAGGCTATGTAATATCTGTAGAGCCAGGTGTAGGATATGCCGGTAAAAAAACTACCTGGTATTTAAATGTTCCGGTTGCACTGTCTCGCAACCGCACACAGAGTGTAACCGATAAGGAGATGAGTAAAACAACGGGTACATTCCGGCAGGGCGATGCTGCGTTTGCAGATTATTCCATCAACGTGGGTTGTGCGGTGAGATTTTAAATTTTATTGGAGTCAATCATTTTCCATTTAAAAAAAATCAATAATGACTAAAATATTATTAGCCCTGCTGATTATGCTGTCACCAGTAATTAGTAGCGCTCAAACAGATATGGATGCCATCATGATGAGTGAAAAGCGTTTCTGTGTTGGCCCAATGTACAGTTATAGTAGCTGGAAAGATTATTGGGAAGGCTCGTTAAAAAGAGACAATGAGAATATTGGAACGGTTTCTACAGAGATGGTAGGCCTGATGGGAAATTATGGAATTACTTCAAAGCTAAATGTTCTTTTTAGTGTTCCGTATGTAAAAACAAAAGCTACTGCCGGAACAATGCAGGGTATGAAAGGGGTGCAGGATTTGAGCCTTTTTGTAAAATGGATGCCGGTTGAAACAGAAATGCTGGGCGGTTTTTTTTCACTTTATGGAATTGGCGGTCTTTCATTTCCGCTAACCAATTATGTAGCCGATTTTTTGCCGCTATCTATTGGATTACAAAGTAGAACTGCCTCTGCAAGATTGATGGCAGATTACCAGACTGGAAGTTTTTTTGTAACCGCATCCGCAACGTATGTGTTAAGAGATAATATACAGATAGACCGAACAGCCTATTATACTACAGAATTGCATTTAACCAATGAGGTAAAGATGCCGGATGGTGCCAATTTCAATTTTCGAACTGGCATCAGAAACGAACGTTTGATTGCGGAGGCAGTAGTAAATAACTGGAATACGTTGGGTGGTTTTGATATTACCCGAAACAATATGCCTTTCCCTTCTAATAGAATGAATGCGACTACCATTGGTGCCAATTTTAAATACGTTATT
>JBBQKO010000303.1:0-5027 GCA_038327005.1 Chitinophagales bacterium
TCGGGATAAAAGATCGGGAAATGATAATTGGCACCCAGCTTGTACATCTGCCGGGTACTCAACGCTTCGTATCCTCGTGAATACGAAAATGTATTGCTGAAAAAATTGAACAGGGTGTCTCTTTTTTGGTACGATCCATTCAACACAAGACTATGATTGGTAAATAAACCGGGAAAATACAACGCACTGTTGATTACCAATTTGTTGCTTTTGACCAGCTTAAATGCATCCCTATAAGAAACTGAAATACTTTGCGCCCAGCGTGGATTGATATGTTGCCTTGCCCTGCGGCTGGAATGACTAAAGGCTAAAAAGAAATTGGTATATTTTACCGAGAGGTTGTCAAAAATATTCTTACCGTTTGCTCCATAAAATAACTGCTCAATATTGTAACCACCACCAAAATTGAGCGATGTGGAGGTTCGCCCATTGATGAAGCTTAACGGAATAGATACCCCGGCATTTAATTTGGCAGAATTGAAATTCACTGTCTTCCCAACGGCCGTATCAATGTTGCGGTTAAGGCTATATTCTCCACCCAAACTTATGATCGGAAACCAGCCGGCATAAGCCTGGTACAAGCCAAGTGTATGGCTTAGGTCGCTGCGGTTGTAGGTGTACCTTGCAGTGCTGATAAAACTGCTGAGCACATTGTTGCCATAAAGGTTATAACTATATTCCGGGTCTGCAGCTTCGGGTCGCCAGCTATGAAAATTAAACAGGCTAAAAGTCTTTCTGTACTTGGTAATTGTGTTGGCGGTATCAGTAACGGTGTACAAGATGCCGGCTCCTTTTTTACGAAGCGAAGCGGTTGTGTATAGGTCAGGTGTATTGGTGAAATTTTCATCCGTTACTTCCTGCCAGTTGGTGGTGGCCAGGTTTATCTTTGCCAGTCTTGAACCATCTGCTGTAAAAGCATTGAACACCATTTCGCCTTTGTCATTTACTGACGGCTGGTAAACGCCATTGATATTATTGGTTAATTGAAATATTTTTTGGGTGCCCAATTTTAGGGCAAATATTTTATCTGCATTTTTATTCATGGCGCTGAAATAAACCGTATCGCCTTTTACACACGGAAAGCCGATTACGTTAAAGGAAAAAGGCGTGATTCTTTCAGTTTCGCCATTGGTTAAATCCACTTTAACCAGGCACATTTTCCCTTCCGGGTTTCTTACGGCAGCAACCGCGGTGTTGTGATCAATGTATTTGGATTGGGTGTAAAAATAATTGTGCGGATTGGGCAATTCCAGCAGCAATTCGCCGGTAACTGCACTAATGCGATGTAGGTTGTTGGTGCCATTAGTATTCACATTTACAGCCAATACTTCCGTTGCGTCAGCATTGATATCCGGTGAAAAATATTTTGACTTAAAGCTAAGCTGCTGTTGCTGTTTTGTAGCAATATCCAATAATTGTATTACGCTGTAGTTTCGGTTGCCCCAGCGTGGATCATTCCGGTAAGCGGCATATACAATCTTGCCGTTTTTATAAGAATAATAGTCATCTATTACAAAATCTTTTACCCTTATTTTTTCTTCCTTCCCATTGGTTAATAAATAAAAAGTATTGATTTCTTTATACGATTGTTTGGTAACCAAAATAGAATCATCCCCGGCATAAACTGGAAACAGGAAATCTACCACATTGTTCTTCTTATTACTGGTGATGAATTGAACAGCGGGGGCATTTTTTTCTACTGCATCAATAGAGCGGTCAATAAAATATTGCATGGCATCAGTGCGGAATTGAGGATATGTTTTGCCGGAATATCTTTCAATCGCTTTGTTGAAGGCGTAGAAAAGTCCTTTAAATTTTACTGCATCCGTGGTAACTTTTCTCCAGAAATCTTCGCCGTAATTTTCATATCCGTAAGCAACCAATTGGTAGCCGAGTTCGTAATGATCAGGTGTATAATCCCTCAGTGATCCGCTGCGTAATTTCATCCAGGAATATTTTTTGTTATCCAGCGAAAGTGATTTCATGCCATTGTAAAAGGAAGGCATTCTTCCACGGCCCTGCGCACTTACCAACGTTTCCTGCCATACGGCATCGCCTTCAAAAAAATAATCCGGTATCGCTATTCCGTTCGCTAACAACTGTCCTTCCTGGCCAAGAAAAAAAGAAAATACTTTGGTAAGGCCATTGTTGAAATTGCTAAACTGCTGCATATGCCGGTTTTCGTGAATGATCAGGTTGTCATCCCAGCGAAGACTTCCGGAACCGAAATTATTTTGACTGGGCGTCATATACAATTCACTCATAATGGGCGCCATCCGTACATAGGCATTGGGAATTATCGTTTGGTTTAGTAAAAGAATATTCCATTTGCGTTGTTTACCACCGATGCTGAAGGCGGTATTATTGCCGAGTAGTAAGTTGATATTATTGATCCGGTTTGCCTGGCTATCCAATCCTGCAGGAAATATTACCCTGGTTTGTGGATTATTGATTTGTTTCCATTTCAATGAAGATGGATGACCGCCAAATTCCTGAGCATAAATATAAATGGCAAAAAAGGAAAAGAGCGTTGTGGTCGCAATGGTTTTTATCCTGTTCATATCGCTAAAGTTACAGTGTTATGTTTGATGTATGATTTTATACGTGCTGATTTTTTTAGGTTCATGGCGGGTTCCTGATTTTTTGTTTCCTGACAAATAACGTTAAAAAGATACAACCAACGTTGATCAATTAGGTAGCATCTTCCAACAATATCTTACAATAGTAAGTTGGCGGAAGTAAGGCATTAAAACTTCATCCAACAAATATCGGTCACCCATCCATCACAGATATTTTGCGTTTATCATAAATATAGATTTTTGCCTACCCGTTCATCCCTCAAAAGTTGCGTTTCATCCAATTGATAAAATTTTGCTGTAACATTTTTTAGTGCTTTGCGTTTTAAGACGAAAATAATAAGAGGTACAATGAAAAATTTTTCAATCGCAGCAGTCGCAGTGTTAATCATGTTTTCGATGCAGTCGATGGCACAGTCGGAGCGGAAAGTAACCGGCAGTGTAATGGATCAGACAAATAAGCCAGTTGCTGCTGCCAATATTGCTTTGCTGTTAGCTAAAGATAGCAGTCTGGTAAAGACTGCCGTTAGTAATTTAAAAGGCGAATTTGAAATTTCTTTTTCCAAAAGTGGAAGTTATTTATTGAGTTATTCGCTTGTAGGTTTTGAAAAAATATATTCAACTGAATTTTCCTTAACTGAGGGGCAAAACTTTGTAGCAAGAACAATCAGTCTTTCGCCCGAAGTTTCAAAATTGCAGGACGTTACCGTAGTTGCTAAAAAGCCATTGATTGAAGTGAGGGCAGATAAAACCGTTTTCAATGTGGAAGCCAGCATCAACGCTACGGGTAGTAATGCATTGGAATTGTTACAGAAAAGCCCGGGCATACAGGTGGATAACAATGAGAACATCAGCATGAAAGGTAAGAGTGGCGTGCGGGTGTATGTAGATGGCAAGATGATGCAACTGGATACAAAAGATCTGGCTGCTTACCTCAAAAGCATCAACAGCAGCGATATGGAAGCCATTGAAATGATCAGTAACCCAAGTGCAAAATATGATGCCAGTGGCAATGCCGGCATCATCAATATCCGTTTGAAAAAAAATAAAAAGTTTGGTACCAATGGCAGTGTTAATCTTGGTTTGGTGCAGGGCGTAACGCCGAAGGGCAATGGATCCGTAAACCTCAATTACCGGGATAAAAAGGTAAACCTGTTTAGTAATATCGGCGGATTTATTGGTGATAATCAAAGCCTGATGGATTTGTACCGCATTCAAAAAGACACGCTCTACGATCAGCATAGTGTAAACATCAATGGTAATAAAAGTATGAATGTAAAAGCGGGTGCTGATTATTTTATTAACAATAAGAATACGATTGGTGTAATGGCTACTACAAACTTTAGTGATGCTGAAACCAGGAGTAGTAGCAATACGCAGATTTATTACCAGCCATCCGGCCAGTATGTGAAAAGTCTGCTGGCATACAACAATATACCCGGAAGCCGCACCAATGCAAATTTTAATATAAACTATCGTTACATCGACACTACCGGGCGTGAGATAAATTTTGATGCAGATTATGGTTTGTTTCGGGGCACTGGCAGAAGCTATCAACCCAATAATTATTACGGCTTCAACAATAATTTATTATACAGCATCGTCAACCGTAACAGCACGCCAACCGATATTGATATCTATACCGCTAAAATAGATGCAGAGCAAAAATTGGGTAAAGGCAAACTGGGCTATGGTTTAAAAACATCTTTTGTAACCACCAAAAACACCTTCGACTTTTTTAATGATGATCCCAACGGAGTACCAGTCAAAATCCTTAATAGAAGCAATAGTTTTACTTATAAAGAAAATGTAAATGCAGCCTACGCCAATTACCAACAGCAACTGAATGAGAAATGGAGTCTGCAGGCTGGTTTAAGGGCCGAGCAAACCAATAGCGATGGTAACTTAACCAGGGCTGATGGTTCTGTTCAGAATGACAACAGGGTTAAAAGAAATTACCTGGATTTTTTTCCAAGTGCCGCCCTTACCTTCAATGTAAATAAAAAGAATGCATTGAACCTAACCTTTAGCAGGCGCATCGACCGGCCTACTTACCAGGATTTAAATCCATTCGAAAATAAGCTGGATGAGTTGACGTATGAAAAGGGCAATGCATTTTTGCGGCCGCAATATACCAACAGCGTTGAACTAACGCATACGTTTATGGGCTTTATCAACACTACCGCCGGATACAGTCATGTAAATGATTTCGCCACCCAGGTGACAGATACAGCAGGCAATGCCACTTACGTGCAGCAACAAAATCTGGCTACACAGCAAATACTGAGTTTTAATATAGGAGCACCCTTACCCATTCGCAAATGGTGGAACGGTTATGTAAACGTTTGGTACAATTACCAGTTATTTGATGGCGCTATCGGTGGTAAGGAGGTAAAAATAAATATACCTTCTTATGGGGCATACATGCAACAGAGTTTTACACTGGGCAAA
>JBBQKO010000304.1:0-5025 GCA_038327005.1 Chitinophagales bacterium
GGCTGCAAATACTTGCGCAGGATAAGAAAAGAAGATAATTTTATTGATCTGCCTGATAGCAGGAACACTCAGTGGGAAAGGAAGATAATATTCAAGATCGCCGGACAAATCATTGGGAACAATCACCGAATCCATTGTTGAAAAATTTTCAGCATCCGTTCTATTGACAGCCAGTACAATATTTTTTAAGCTTTTGTTGACGATACTGTCATTTTGTGTAAGCCATTGTTTTGCATTGGCAAGGTGGAATCCTTTTGCAGGTGGAGGATTTCGTTGCTTTACTTTTAATACCTGTTCTCTTGAAGTTGGCTCACTACAGGAAGAAAACAGTATCAATATTACCAATAGTAAAATCAGACTATTACTTTTCATTTTGTTGGATATTTTGTATGAAATTTATTATGTAGAAATAATTACGCAAACTGGGATTGTGCCCCAAATATTCGCTCCCGATTTCGATCGTTGAAAACTGACCGAGGCCCAGACGTTGTCGGTATATCAGACTACTTGTTACTACCACTTCCGATCGCTATCGGATTTGGGATGCCCCACTGGGATTACTCCAAAATATTTTCACCCTTTACCTGAAAGATTTTTTATTCCTTTTCTTGTAAAATTAAAAAAACGTTCCGGTTTCCCGAAACGCTTTTAAAATTATTGAATACAATTTAATCTTTTGAAGCTGCGTTCTCTCTCACTTTTGCACCGCCTCTATGTGTTGCCACAATGGATGCAAATCTTATTTTAAGACCTGCTATTTTCCTATTGTCGTCACTTGCCAGGTCTTTCTCTACTTCGTTCTTCCGGGTATCAAGTGCTTCATACAATACTTTAATCTCATCCCAGTCTTCCCTGGTATAATTCTTTTTATTGTCTGATACTTTATCTACAAAGTTTTGATAAATAGATAAAATATTATTTCCGGTTACAAATGCAAACTGCATATCATTACCAACTTTGCCTTCACCAAATAAACTGGCCCTCAATGTCTGGCGGTAATCAGGTGTTTTTGCAGCTTCTTCCCGCTCTTTTATTTTAGCAGCATAGGTATCTTTTAACTCAGCATATTTTACCTTACTGGCTTCTGCCCTTTCTTTATCTGCTGTTTCCAATGTTGCGAGTTTGCTTTCAGCCTTCATGGCTCTTTCCTGATACGCATTGTCAATTGCTGTCCAGTTTTCCTGTGTGTACACTGGTGTGAGTGTAGCAACAGAATCTACATATTGGGTTAAATTTGCGGCATCTTGTTTTGCGTCCTTATTGGCTGAATTGCTACAAGCCATAAAACTACTGATACCAATCGCAGTACTGAGTGCTAAATAAATCGTTCGCATATTATGTGTTTTAATTTGCTATCATCGGCCAATATCTGTGCCGGTAAATTTTGAACGATGCAGATGACCGTTTATTTCTTAGATAAGCAGCTAAAACGTGGCAGGATAGTGCTTATTCCTGCCGCATTCCAGCTTAGAACTTACATAATTACTTCGATTTATTGTATGTTTCACAGGTGAGATTTTCTGTGACGTGTTTTATCTTTTCGGGAAGCTTGCAAATGACATTGCATTTTTGTCAGCCCCATTATCTAACTCTATTACATCAAAAACCCAATACACCTTAATACCAAAATAGCGGCTGCCAACAAAAAATCCAACCACATAAAAACTGCGATTGGATTTTTAATGAGTTGGATTCAAAAAAATTACACCTTCATCACCTTACTCTGGCAAACAAAATTCGTTTTGGGTACATTCGTTTTGCTGATGGCATCAAAGCCGCCTGCTATTTCTGTAAAGTTTCTATAGCCCCTTGCCTGCAAAATAGATGCTGCCATCATACTGCGATAGCCACCAGCGCAATGCAGGTAAAAATGCTCTTCGGGATTGATGTCTTTTATCCATTCATTGATGTATGCCAATGGCCTGTTGTATGCGTCTTCTATATGCTCGGCAGCATACTCGGTTTCTTTTCTAACATCGATGATTTTATCCTTGTCCGGCTCTACTTCAGAAGCAAATTGTGTGGCAGTAATTCTATCTACTACATCTGCTTCCTTCCCTGATTCCAGCCATGCTGTAAAACCACCTTTTAAATGGCCTAGAATATTATCAAACCCTACCCTGCTCAGGCGGGTAACAGCTTCTTCTGCTGCGCCTTCATCCGTTACTAAAATCAGCGGTTGTTTTACATCTACAATTAAAGCGCCTACCCAGGGTGCAAAATCGCCCACCAAACCAATGTTGACCGACTGCGGTATAAAGCCCTTAAAAAATTCAGTATTGATCCGGGTATCCAATATCAGTGCATCCGTGTTTTCTGCAACGGCTTCAAACTCTTCCGGCGTTAATGCCTGCATGCCATTGTTTAAGACCGATTCAAAACTTTCATAGCCTTGTTTATTCATGGCTACGTTTAAACCAAAATAAGCGGGTGGTGGCAGTAGCCCTTCTGTAACTGCTTTTACAAAGGCCGCTTTATCTGGTTGATTCAATGCATAATTCATCCGTTTTTGATTACCCAAAGTATCCACCGTTTCTTTCATCATATTTTTGCCACAGGCACTACCGGCACCGTGTGCAGGATAAACAATTACGTCATCTGCCAGCGGCATTATTTTGGTCATCAAACTATCATACAGTAAACCGGCCAATTCTTCCTGGGTCATGTGGGCAGCTTTCTGCGCCAGATCCGGTCTACCTACATCGCCCAAAAACAAGGTATCGCCGCTAAAGATGCAATGATCTTTACCGGTTTCGTCTTTCAACAAATAGGTGGTACTTTCCATCGTATGTCCGGGCGTGTGCAATGCCTTTATCACGATGTCGCCAATTGTAAATTCCTGCCCATCCTTTGCTGCAATAAACTCAAACTCAGCATTGGCAGTGGGTCCATATACAATTGCAGCTCCGGTTTCCCGTGCCAGGTCGATATGGCCGCTTACAAAATCGGCATGAAAATGTGTTTCAAAAATGTACTTGAGTTGAACGCCATCCTTTTGCAACCGCTTGATGTAGGGTGCTGTTTCACGAAGTGGATCAATAATGGCGGCTTCGCCTTTGCTGGTGATATAATAAGCACCCTGTGCAAGGCATCCTGTATAAATTTGTTCGATCTGCATATTGATTATTTTAGATAAAGCAAAGTTGCTGCTTTCAATGGTTTATTTCAGTAACATTTGTTGCATAGGTTGATGGGCATTTTCCGGTTGGATGAAGGCTGTTGAAAAGCGAATGTTTTCCGGTAAAAAAATGTGAGAGAAGTAGTATTGCGTTGGCCTCCTTCCTGCTTTTTTATTCATTAAGAAGGCCTATGCAACGTTTTTAAATTTGTAAATAAAATTTGAGATGACTATTGAAATCAATATTTGAAGCAGTTAAAAAAATTGATTCAATCCTATTGATTCGTCCTTCACAATATCCTGAAATTATTTTGCGGTTAGGTATTGCTCCGGTGCTTTTAAAAATTCATCCTTACATTCCTTTGCACAAAAACCATAGGCTTTTCCTTTATAGTGCGCTGTATCGGATACGCCTGCTGAAATAGGCATACCACAAACAAGATCTTTTTTACTGTCTAACATTTCAGCGGTATAAACCGGGGTACTATCCGCAGGCCTGGCATTCATTACTGTTGTGTCGTGCTGGTGTTTGCTAGCACTATCTGCTTTTTGGGTCGGGTTATTACATGCCATTGCAAACAATGCAAGAATGCTAACTGAAACTACTTTTTTCATATTATTTTTTTTAGAAGTTGCGTTGCAAATGCAACGCAACTGTAAGTTTTTTAAATTTCTATTTCTTTTCGTCCCGGCACTTTTCCATTATCTCATGGAAAATATCGTGGGCTTCAGTAATCAGCTTTTTTAATTCAGCATCGCTTTTATTTTGCTTTACTGCAGCTTGAACAATTTCAGTTTGCCTCACCAATTTTTCCAATATAGGTTTGGTAACGCTGCCATTGAAACCAACCGGAACAATGGACTCCTGCCAGGCTTTAGCAACCAATACCATTGAATCTGCATGTTGTTTTAAAGGTTTAAAATTATTCTCCTCAGCCGGGTGAAATGATTTGCTCATCACCGCATGAAAATCATGCATCTCTTTCCAGTCGGCTTGCTTTTGGGCAAAAGAAAAAAGGCATGCGAACATGAGTAAAGTGAGGGTGACCAGATATTTGAATGTTTTCATTGATTGATTTTTTTTGTTTTAATAAATTGGATACACCCTTATTGCAATACCCGGATGGAGTAACGTTTTAGGGGTTGATGTGCTGAATCAGCGGGACTGTGTTAACCCTCCCGTCCACACAGTATTTACATCGGCAAGTAAGATTCAATATGCTTGTTGCCGGCATTTATTCGCTACTGAAAATATAAACGGGAAGATAAAGATTATACCAGTTGAGGCGGGTGAAAAATATCCAAACAACCATTTATAGACTGCCCCGGACAAAAGGCTGGGAATTTATTTTCAGCAATTATCTGGATAGCAGGTAAGCCCACAGTGGCAAAGTATGATTTGGAGTATAGCAGTAGTTCATTTTCAAATACTGCTCTTTTACAGGGATTTTCCTGATCCTGTTTTTGCTGCTTTCCCAATGCTTTATTCATTTGGCATCTACCATGACATTTCATTTTTGGCCGGGCTTTATTTTCGCAGTTTTTTGCATAAACCTCCGTGTTGGAAAAATAGTCTGCAACCAGCAATGACTTGCTAAACGTATGTGCAAAAAATGCAAGCAGTAGCAAAAATGCGGCAAGTAGTTTATATGGTGGATTGCTTTTCAAACAGATTGCAAATTTATGGCTTTATGGAGGAAAATGAATACCCAAAAGAAAAAATACCAACGGCCAAGGTTGCAGCGGCGATATTTTTTCCAGAAGAAGGTGTCAAACAGGAAAGTGTCGCTCTTATAAATCCAGGGCAGGGGTCAGCAATGGCATTATTCTGTTGTAATGTAAATTATAAAGATAAACTTACCCGGTATTGTTGGCATTCAGTCTCATTAGCGTTTATGGCATTTTGC
>JBBQKO010000305.1:0-5023 GCA_038327005.1 Chitinophagales bacterium
GCAAACAATACCCTGCAACATATTCCATAGCATTTTCTTCACTCACATAACTGGCTTTTTTACCAATTACCAAGGCAAGTTCTACCTCCCAATCTGTTTTTTGAGAATTTTTAGGAATGGTAATATCATCATAAGGACCAATAATAGCGGTGGTAGATTTCATGAATATAATTGGCTCGGCAGGTATGGGAGAATTGGTTTCCTTTGCATGCTTTGCATAGTTTAGGCCAATGCAAACTATTTTTGATGGCCTTGCTACAGGGCTGCCTAACCTTGCACCAGCGTTCACTTCTGGAAGCTGTCCATCATATTTTTCCACTATTTCAGCAATATTAAATACATCACTGGCAAAAAACAACTCATCATAATCTGGTATAAAATCTGATAAATCAAACATCTTGCCGTCAATAATTATTCCGGGTTTCTCGGCACCAGCTTTTCCAAATCTTATTAGTTTCATGGTTTAAAATTTTAGCGTTATTTATTATTTGAAGGTAATTTATATTAAATACATAGTATGCAGTCAAATATTTAAAAAAAATTTAAACCAGTATAATTAATACTAATTCAAGTATTCAGTTTTATAAATACTACATCAATTGATTGGTCGCATCTCATTGCGAAAGCTGCCTTCTCTACACAAAGATAGCGTGCTAAATAAACAATTTCCGGCGGCGGCCCATACGCCCAATTGGTTCTGTTTTTAATAAATTTCAAACACTTTTACTTTCTAACCGGAATATTTTTTTGCTATAAATTCATCCACAAAAGGAGTATGTACTCTACCCGGTGAAAAACAACTGCAGCGGATATTTTGATGAATATAATCTTTTGCTACTGATAAAGTCATTCCTACCACTACAGCTTTAGTCATTGAATAAGTAAACCTGACAGAGATGACAACCGATGAAGCAACAGAAGCCACATTAACAATGGAACCTCCGGTATTTTGCATAATTGGATTGACAGATTGCATCCAATTGTAAACACCTTTGATATTGATTAAGTACAATCTATCTATATCAGCTTCAGAAGTATTTTCTACATTGCAGATTGCATTACCAATATCAATGCCGCCCCTGGTTATAACTACCCCAATTTTTTATACTAAACATTGTTGTTCCCTTTTTAAGAAAAATTAGTCTTGCCCAACCTGCTAAACAAGATCGGTTAGGGAGTATTTTGTTATTCATCACTATAATACTTAACGATTGCATTTCTTCATTCTTATCAATATAATTTTATAAACTTACCCCCCTTTTCCACGGAATAAAATCATCCTGATTGAGCAATACTGCTTTGGGGATAATTTCACCACTTGCCGCTTTGATACAATACTCCAATATTTCTTCGCCCATTTCTTCAATCGTTTTTTCACCGCTGATTATTGGACCGGTATCAATATCAATAATGTCTGCCATTCTTTTAGCCAACAAAGAGTTGGTTGAAATTTTTATAGTTGGGCAAACAGGATTTCCGGTTGGCGTTCCGAGGCCGGTGGTAAACAAAATAAGTGTAGCACCAGAGGCCGCTTTACCTGTGGTGGCTTCTACATCATTTCCGGGCGTACAAACCAGGCTTAACCCCGGTTTCGTAACACGTTCAGTATAATCCAATACATCTTGAACCGGGGCTGTACCACCTTTTTTGGCAGCACCAGCCGATTTAATAGCATCGGTTATTAAGCCATCTTTAATATTGCCAGGAGATGGGTTCATGTGAAAGCCAGAGCCCACACTATGGGCCTCTGCATCGTAGGTACGCATCAGCCGAATAAATTTATTGGCAATATCTTCACTTACACAGCGGTCTATCAATCCCTGCTCTGCACCACAAAGTTCAGGAAACTCAGCCAGCAATACTTTACCGCCAAGCGCTATCAATAAATCGGATGTATAACCAATGGCAGGATTGCCGGAAATACCACTAAACCCATCACTACCACCACATTTTACACCAATGCACAATTCACTTAAAGGAGCAGGCTCCCGCTCTATTTTATTGATTTCTACCAGTCCGGCAAAAGTGCTTCTAATAGCACCTGCAATTAATTGTTCCTCACTCTTCGATTCTTGTTGTTCGTAAATATGAACCGGCTTATCAAAACCTGGTGTACGTTCTTTTAAATCTTTTAAAAAATCCTGCACCTGCATATTTTGACAACCAAGACTCAAGACGGTTATTCCTGCTACGTTTGGATGGTCTGCGTAGGCTGCCAACAATTTACTGAGCGTGGCTGCATCTTGTCTTGTGCCGCCACAACCACCCTGGTGATTTAAAAATTTTATTCCATCTACATTTTTAAACAACCGCTGGGCTCCTCCATCCTGCAAAGTGGCAAGCGACAATGCATCTGCGGCAGGCAGTTCTGTGCCATTGGCATAGGCATCTATCAACAGTTTGGTGTACTGCTTGTATTTGTCGGTTACCGCATAACCAAGCTCATTGTGCAATGCTTCTTTAATCACTTCCATATTTCTGTTTTCACAAAAAACAGTAGGAACAAACAACCAGTAATTAGCAGTACCAAATCTGCCGTCTGATCTTTTATAGCCGTTAAATGTTTTACCAATATGTTTTGAAACGTCCGGTGCCGTCCAATTTTGCTTAACGCCTTTGTAAGCATAATCATCAGCCGCATGTTTTATGTTTTCGGTTGTCATCAATCCTCCGGCAGGAATAAATGTTTGCGCTTTGCCTACCAACACACCATACATTTTAACTTCATCGCCCGGATTCATGTCGTTTATAAAAAATTTGTGCTTGGCATTGATGTCATTTTGCAACACTACTTCTATACCATTCTTTAAGATTACTGTATCCTTTTTAAAATCTTGTAATGCTACCATCACATTATCTTTGGTATCTATTTGTAAAACTGATTTTGACGGCATAGCCTTATTATTGTTTTAAGTTTTTGATATTTAAATGACACCCCCTTTTCTGCAACTGCTATATCTTCTGCAATACAAGCCAAAAACGCATTTCCCAAAACTTCGGCTTTTGTTGTACCAGCAGCGACATCACCAGAAAAGTATTGTTTATTTGAGTGTGTTTTCCTGCAATTTTCAGCAGATACCCTTTTACACGCCGAATACTTTCTATCTTTTCAACCTGCCACCATTATTGGTTACAATAATGGACACTCCTCGTAATAAACGTTGTCAATACATATACCCCGGCGCCTTCTAACTGGCCGTCGCTTCGTTAATGAAACCGTAGAGGTAATCTTCTGTTTGACACACACAACTGCCTCCAGAAGGCAAAATAACGCCGTTTACTTTGAAATTTTTAATGGAATTTAAATTGCAAGAAGTAACCAGGAAGCCAAAGACTGAGTTTGCTACTGGCTGGCCAAAGCAGGTTTGGTTCATCGCAAATTGAACATGACAGGCAATATTTTCCAATAAACCCATGATAGCCGATACTACTTTTAGATAGAACTGGTTAATATTACAAGACACAAATAATATTTCGATCATCTATTAAATCTATTTAGTTAATAACAGCGGTTAAAGTGCTGACAAAAATAACAAAATATTTAAGACCCTTTTAGCAGGGGATTAGCAATTAGTTGTTGAATATTGACATGAATCAACGATAATTGCTTTAAATAACTATCGAAAAGCAAAAAGATATAAGCATTAAAAAAAGCGGTATTAACCCGAATCAGCGATAAATAGCCAGTGACTAAACTTACATTGTGTGTCCGTTAAGTTGATTTTTGTACACCTGTTTAAAATACAAATGGACTCTATTGCTACTTTAATATTTGGAGATCGCTGATTAAAATTTATACCCTATCTGCGTTTTTTTTATTATTCCAAAACCTGGTAACCCATTTTTCGGGAGCGTTTATTAATATCCGGATTGGCAAATGGAAGAACATTGGAAAAAATCAATAGCATGCCAGCCTCTTAACAACAGTGCCTATCGTCTCAGTACCTAAAGAATTAATTCCCGAATTTTTTGCTTTACAAATAAAATATTGCCGTAATGTATCCCCAATATATGGGTTAATAAATCACGAAAGGTTATTTCTCTGCTAGCAGGTTTGGTAGTAGCAGTGCTGTCCTTTTCATTGATAGCAACTATTACCTGAGGATTTTTGAATTCGGGAATAAATTGAGAAATAGGATCATCTAGCAAAAACCTATTCTCTTCAAATAATGTCATCAACCCTACACTTGGTAATGGCTTTTGTTTGAGAAGCTATCCTAAAAATATCATCCTTTTTCAAGAGAATTTTATTTTCAATATTTCTATATCCAAAGGATTTGTGATAAACAATTTGACCGTGCCTGGCAATAAACGCCACTGCATTGGGCATCATATCCCCCTTAATATAAACGCTAAAAAAGAATCAATTCTTTCCAGCCTTGCAGTTGAAAAATCAACAGCTTCCGGTTTTGATGCAACACTAAAGTTTTGTTTTACCAATTGCTGAGAAAAGCAACTTCCGCCACTGAATGCAATCAACTTAAATGAAAGTAAAATTGAAAAAAGAATTTGCCTCATTATATCGTATAGTTTTTAAAATTGGTTAAAAGAGATGATGAATAAAAGAATTGTTTGGTTTAAACAACGCATTTATTTATACAACAAGATGATGGAGGTAAAGGGCATCAATTGCAGTACTTTCATACTTTTACCTTCTAAATCATAATAATCTTTTGCACTTACATCAATTGTTTTAGTGGCTTTGGTTTCATTGTAAAAAATGGCCGAACGCTGGTATTGCGCAAGGTTATGCCCGGTACCTATTAATTTACTTTGCTCATCAAATCCGTAATTTTTTTTCCAACCTTCAAAAGAAAATTCATTGAGCACTTTTACCGATTTGTCGGCAGTTAAATAACTTTCGCTAAACACGAATGGCTCCGTAACATTGATGTAAGTATTGGCATTAAATGTGCCCAGCTTTTTAGTAGATGGCAACAGCCAGTTTGACAAAGAAGTAAGGCGTTGTGATTTATTGGTTGCAAATAAAATATTGTTTTCTACTTTATTACCAAAAGTATTA
>JBBQKO010000306.1:0-5007 GCA_038327005.1 Chitinophagales bacterium
TACGGGTTTAACGGGAAGGAGAATGATAATGATGTGAAGGGAGAAGGGAACCAGCAGGACTATGGCATGAGGATTTATGATCCGAGGCTGGGTCGGTTTTTATCAATTGATCCAATAACTGCAAAGTTTCCTGAATTAACACCTTACCAATTTGCAAGCAATAGTCCCATAGCTATGATTGATATTGATGGATTAGAAGGAGGTTGGGAATTAAGTACACCTGCTTCAAATCTGAGGTATCATTATGAAATGCAACAAAAATTGCCTCAAAAAAGAACTCCACAGGCAGCAACTAGTTCCCCTACGCCTGTTATTCAACCAGTACACTCAGAAGCTCTTCCATTAGCTCTAAGACAAGCTAAGCAAAGGGCCATGAATCAAGGGTTAACGTTAACTCCTGAACAGAGAGGAGCGGCAGAAAAAGCTGCTATTGCTAGGCAAATGCAAAGCAACCAAACAACGATCAAGCAAGGAGGTTACTTAGGTTCTGATGAATATAAAATAGCACAAGCTAACTATGATACTTATGGCAAATATTTGCCAGGTTTGTCTGACTTTGATGATTTGGCGAGTTTTGCAAATGCTGTTAAAGATGGCAAAGTAGAGGAGGCTACAATTTTTGCTGCTGCATTTGTAATTCCAGAGGTAAGTGGCAAAATGTTAAAGGGACCCCTACATCATATCTTTACTAATAAAAATTTTATTAAAGGTCAACAATGGTCGAAAAAATTTGCACCACTGTTTGAAAAAGCTGGATATAAGTTAGATGATGTAATAAATAAAATTGAAGTAATTGGTCATAAAGGGCCACATCCTGACGAATATCATCAAGCTGTGTTTGATAGATTGCAAAGCGCAACTAAAGGGCTGGATGGGAACGATTATAAAAAGGCTTTTGAAAACACACTTGAAGGATTAAAAAAAGAAGTGAATACTGCAGGAACAGAACTTAATAAACTGCTAATTAAAGAGAAGTAATATGAAATATTATAGACTAATGGACGAGTTGAGTAAACCAAAAGATAGGTGGTTTTTGAAAAGCTTAAATATAGTTGATGAAAATAAAATTAGCGTATGGAAATTTCTTTCTCCTGCAAAAGTTAAGTTGTCAAATACGGAAAAAATTAAAATGGGTATTCGAGAGGATGGGACACCATTAGATTTTACTTTTGCTGATTTTGAAGTATTGATAGTAAATGAGAAGGTAGCCTTTTTTCTTTCTGATGACGAATGTCAGCTTATACCTGTAGAAATTGATGGTGTTAAAAATGAACATTTCTATTTTATAGCAGTTCTATTGAATACTGTTGATTGTGTGGATGAAGGCAAATCTGTGTTTGAAAAATGGGAAGCAAATGATCCTATTAGACCTGATCTTGCAGGTGAGTATAAAGGCATATATAAATTGTTTGTCGATTCTAACAAAATAAGCCAGAATACAATATTTAGATTAGGTAAATCCGATAATATAGTTATTGTTAATGAGAAGCTTAAGAAACAATTTGAAGGTAACGGTATTACCGGCATAAAGTTTAAAGAAGTAACTTAAAATTTTGCTTCCCACCTCTGCCTCCGAAGTCGGTATTTTCTTCCGTGGTCGGCGCCTTCACAGAACACTGCATTACGAACTATTAGGCGCAGGAATGAGGCGTGGGTTTGTGGTTAGCCTCCTGTGCCGGGCGTTTACTAAAGCTGCACCCAGCCTGGCGCAGGAGTGTTGGGCAAACGAAAAGCTAATAGGCGCTGGAATGAGGCTTGGGTTTGTGTGTTAGGTTTCCAGTGCCGGGCGTTACTAAAAGAAATAAGATTTGTATGTAACTGGGCGGCAAACCGTTTTTCGCCGTTGTTGGTATGTCGTGCAGCTAAGCAGAAAAGCGTACCAACTAATGAATACTATAAACTTAACTGTTGTACTAAAAAAGTATAGTGGTTTTATTTATCCCACGGGCTAATGCAGGAAAGCCCATCAATATTTTTAAAGTCGCTGGTGTTGCGTGATATAACGGTTAGGCCATGTACCAGAGCGGTGGCTGCAATAATACAATCGGGCAGTTTTATTTTACGGGTTTTACGCAGTTCTATAGCAGCGTTTATAATAGCATCGTCAATGCCAATAACGGCAGAGCCGCCCACAAAGTCCTCCATTGTTTCCTGTTCCGCATCAGAAGTAAATCCAAACCCCAGCAGTTCAATTTTAGTAATGGCAGAGATGTTGCAACGCTCATCAACAACAGTATCCATAAACTGCATAGCCGCATTGGGTAGCGAACCATTGAGGAAATAAATAACGGTATTGGTATCCAGTAAATACATGTAAACTTAAGATTGTTTTTTTAATCTTTCTTCCCATTCATTGCGGCCTTCCTCTACATATTTAAGCATGGCATCGGCCGTTTCTTTGGAAAGCTTTCCCTTCAGTTCAGATAGTTTCCTTTTTTGCAGAGGCTCAATAGTTACCAGTTCCTTAAGGTCTTGATGTTTTTGGGTAATGGTTTCCCAATCTTTCATCGGTACAAATACACCTGTATTGTTGCCATAGCCATCTTTTAATATCTGTAGTCTCATAAAGAAAAATTTATTTTTTATGTAGCGTAAGTCAATCTTGTTTTTACATCCCTTAGAACGGCATCAAAGTTATACAGCAAGTGCTTTCTGTCTTCATCAGGCAACGCATTCATTTCTTTCGGACGTTTGAGCATATCGGTGGCTTTCAACACACCGTTGCTCTCTGCCACACCCAAAAGGAAAGCCGTAGTATTTAAAACCTCTGCCAATTTTTTCACTACATCCATGGACGGCTTTACATCGTCCCTCTCATACCTACCAATCACGGAATGGTTGCTACTTAAAATGCCAGCCAGTCTGTTCTGCGAAAAGTGCTTTGCCTTCCTGCAATCCCTCAATCTTGCGCCAGAAGTTACCATAAATGAGTATTTAAAGCGTTTAAAGATGCTGGTATAAACAGCGTTGGCAAAAATACTGTTTAAATAGCATTAAAAAAGGGTGATAAGGTTTTGCGTTTTGGGTGCGCTATAATATCGCAGCCTGCGGAAAAGAAATGATTTTTTCTTTCAATTGAAAAAGAAAAATCTGCCTTATCTTAGAGCATCGCATAAAGAAAAGTTCTTTGATTAAAGCAGGTACAAGCCGTTTTTAAAAGTTGGGAAAATAGTTGTGCAGGGGCATACCGATATGGGTTTAACGGGAAGGAGAATGATAATGATGTAAAAGGAGAAGGTAACCAACAGGACTATGGGATGAGGATTTATGATCCAAGGCTGGGTAGGTTTTTGAGTGTTGACCCGATAACAAAAGAATATCCGGAATTAACGCCATATCAGTTTGCTTCAAATTCTCCTATTCAAGGAATAGATTTGGATGGATTAGAATTGTATAAGACAAACAGTTATGTTGGAATGAATCTTTCATATGATAGCAAGCTTAAAAAAGTTACTAGTGGTACTGTGTATTATCGTTCCTCTCAATTACCTGATGCGTTGAATGATGCGATTACTGCTGCGAACACATGCGAAGACTGTTTAAGTTCTAGTGCTTCTTTAGTTGCATCCTTTAAACTATTATTTAAACCTCCAATTATACCAACGGCGGAAGATGCGCAAATGACTGATGTAGAAAAGACACCCATTGGTTTGGAGGCACAAAATCATGGGCAACCTATCGTTCCTCAAAATAAAAGGCAAGATAGATTGCAACGTAAAACAAATCAATTTGAAACGCCAGGAATAGCGGCAGGCAACGCAAAAGTAAGTGCGGTCTTAGCCTTCGTAGATTTGGCCGGTAAAGTGGCGATTTATTTGGGAAATGAAAATATGAAAAGTATCGTTAGGTCCTCAAAGGCGCAAGCAAAAGGAGGAGCAAATTCAATAACGCCATTAATAAACTCGGCAATACAATCGAATTTAATTCCAGCTGAATATTTAAATAATAGTTCGTTGTCTTCAATAGCAAATTATATGTTGTATGGCGAAAAAATCACTTCGTGGAAGGTTCAAAATAATCAAGTTAATTTAGTTCCTGATAACAAACTGACAGATATTGCAAACAAATTATTGGACAAATACAATAAAGGGCAATCGGAAAGTAGGGCACAACAAGAGCAACAAGCTCAAAGTAGAGCCTCGGAGCAACAAATAGATAATACAAAAGTGAAAAATTAGTATGTATAATAAAATATGTTTATCCTATTTTATATTAAGTATGACTTTTTTTCTAACAAATTGTACAAATCGGAGTACAACGACAGAAAATAAAACATGCCTAGAATTTAATAATTCTTATAGCTTAATCTTAAAAGATATATCCAATCGAAGTGATACTGCTGTTCTAATAAAAAAACTCAGCACTATAATTAATAATAGCAAAGGTTGTGTTGATGCATATCTAACGAGGGGAGACCTCTATTTATCGGTAGATAGTTTAAAATTAGCAGAAAAAGATTATTTCATGGCGCTTCACTTAGATAATAATAATACCTACTCGTTTTATCAACTAGGGATATTATACCATCTTGTTAACAATGAAGATTCGGCAACTTATTTTTTCAAAAAATCTCTCAATACTAAGATAACTGAGAATAAAGTTGTTATTGATTACAATGAAATCAATAAAGAATTAAGTACGGATAACGACAAATATGATATCCCTTATGATGAAATTATTTATCAGATGGCAAAATCATATTACTATAAAAGAGAAATGAATAAAGCTATTGAAAATTTTAACATCTGTATTCAAGATAACTACATGCTTGACCATGTTTTTCTTTATAGAGGGGCAGTTTATTATGAAATGGGTAGAAAGGAATTAGCTTGTCAAGATTTTTTCAAGGCTAAAGGATTGGGCAATCAAGAAGTTGATAACTACATCAAGAAGTATTGTAATAACAGATAAGAGCAAAAACCATCAGTTGTAAAAAGCTGGTGGTTTTTTTATGTGCCATATAAGGAACAAAAACACCTTATAAGACCAGTAAAAAAGTTTTCCACA
>JBBQKO010000307.1:0-4956 GCA_038327005.1 Chitinophagales bacterium
TTCAAGTGCCTCCCCCCTCAAATTACTTCCTATAATTTGCCCTTCCGTATTTACCAATACATTATAGGGGATACCATCAAAACCGTATAATGCTACGGCAGCACTGCTCCAGTATTTCAAATCGCTGATATGGTACCAGTTTAGGTTATCATCATTGATTGCTTTTACCCAGGAGGCTTTGTCTTTATCAAGCGATACGCCTAAAACGGTGAAGTTTTTATTCTTAAATTTATTATAGGCCTTTACTACGTTTGGATTTTCGCCCCGGCATGGACCACACCAGCTTGCCCAAAAATCTACCAGCACATATTTTCCACGCAACATGCTTAATGCAAATGGTTTACCACTCGTATCAGCCATATTTATGTCGGGTGCCAATTTTCCATCCGATGGTTTTGCTTTGTATTGCGCAATCATTTGATTATACTGCGCAACAATAGCAACAATAGCTGGTGTATTGGGAAATCTTCGTGTAAGTCCGGTAATTGTCTTTTCTAATTTATCCGGCTCAATATCACGGGTATAGCCCAAACTAAACATCGCCATTACTGCATTGCTGGTAGTATCTAAATATTGAATGATGTAATTTTTATAAGCACTTTCCTGAGAGGAGACCTCTTTTTTTAATACATTGTACAGGCTATCTGTCTCAACCGGGCTTGGATATTGTTGTAAAGCTGCGGTCTTTTCTTCAAGGCTTTTTCGCCGGGTATTGATACTGGTAATAAAATTTCGCAGCAACTGATTGGCCGATGAGTTGAACACAATTGTTTCCAGGGAAAGTTTATTGTAATCAGCAGTAACCTTAATGGATGGGTTATCATTGATGAAAATAAATGGAGCCTCAGTTTTTTCAAATCTTAGGCGGTAAAGACCTTGCTCGGGAGCTAACGCTGAAATCGTAATCTTGCCATTTTTTATTTCAGTAGTATCCAGTCTCACGGGGTCTTTCTCACTAAAGTATAATTCTTCGAGGTACACTTTCTGGTCCGGTGCATTTTTTAATTCACCCGAAACAGTAAATTTTCCCTTTTGATTTTCATTGTTGCAAGCGAATAATGTAGCCGTGCAAAACACGATCGTAAAAAGCTTTTTCATTTGTTTGATTAATTTAATTTTTCGGCTAATAATTTATTCACAACCTGCATGTCTGCTTTGCCCTTGCTTAGTCTTTTTACTTCGCCGGCAAACAAACCAATCAGTCCTTTTTTACCACTCCTATATTCTTTAACCTTATCCGGCATTTTGGTAATTACTTCATCCACCCATTCAGCTACCGATCCGCTATCGCTTTCCTGTAGCAGGTTTAATTCGGTTGCTATTTGTAAAGGCGTTTTAGCGGGGTCAACCATTAATGCCATCAAAATTTTGGTAGACGCAATACTAAAATTTACTTTTCCTTCATCTACCAACTGGATGAGTGCTGCTATTTTTATCGGTTTCAAACTGAATTCATCCAGTTCGATTCCATGGTCATTTAAATAAGATTTTACAGGCCCCATCATCCAGTTAACTGCTGCTTTATAATGAGTGGTATGCTTAATAATTTCTTCAAAATAATTCACCTGCAATTTATCACTACAGATTACCTGTGCATCATATGCAGGTAGTTGAAAAACCTCCCTGTATTTCTTTTCAAGTTCTTCCGGTAAGGCAGGTAACCCATCATTTATTTCCTGCAAAAATGAATTGGTTATATGAAAAGGCGTAAGATCCGGATCAGCAAAATAGCGGTAATCGTCTGCATCTTCTTTGCTGCGCAATGAAAAAGTGGTGTTATTGTCTGCATCGTAACTTCTCGTTTCCTGTGTGATTTTTGCACCGCTTTCCACAATATCAGTTAGCCGGTTTACTTCCAGGTCGATGGCTCTTTTTACGTTGCGGATGCTGTTCAAATTTTTAACCTCTACCCTTGTGCCTAATGTTGTTTCACCTTTTAGCCGGATGGAAATGTTGGCATCACAACGCATGCTTCCTTCTTCCATATTGCCATCGCAAATGTCCAGCCATCTTACCAGGCGCCTCAATTCTGTAATGTAAGCGAAGGCCTCATCGCTGCTATGCAAATCAGGTTCACTTACTATTTCAAGTAAGGGAACACCGGCCCGGTTTAAGTCGATGGCTGTATAATGCTCATCCACATCATGTAAACTTTTGCCAGCATCTTCTTCCATGTGAATACGGTTTAGTTGAATATTCCTTTCAACATCGTTCACTTTTATTTTTACAAAACCATTTTTACAAATAGGAGTGGTATGCTGACTTACCTGGTAACCTTTTGGTAAATCGTGGTAGAAGTAATTTTTTCGGGCAAAATAATTTTGCTGCTCAATATCGCAATGTAAAGCCAGTCCTAGTTTAATAGCGAAATCAATCGCTTTTTTATTCATCTTTGGTAATGTACCGGGGTGCGCCAGCGTTATAGGACTGATATGCGAATTGGGGGCTGCACCAAATGAGGCGCTATCACCACAAAAAAGTTTGCTTTTAGTCAGTAATTGTGCATGCACTTCCAGCCCAATTACTACTTCGTATTTATCATTTTTTATCACGGGGCAAAGGTAAGGAAGTTACCGGTTTGTGAAGCACGGGGTTAAAGGGCGAACATAACACTGGATGTGTAAAAATAAAATGCCATCAGCAAACAACGAAGGCTGCAAGCTAATGGCACGTGGGTACCTGGCTATACTTTATAAATCGGCAGTCTTTAGTTTTTTTGGAATTTTTATTTCAAAATCCATCTCTTTATTGCCCCGTTTGGCTTTTATAGGATAAGTTGTTTTTGATGCAGATAACCTCAACTGCTCACGGGCATCATCCGTATTTTCAATTTTTTCACCACCTATGGAGGTAATAAAATCATCCTTCTTTAGTCCTGCTTTTTCTGCTGCTGAACCTTCTTCCACCTCAATAACTTTTACATTTCCACCCTCTTCGGTATCCTGTATTTTGAGCCCTAATTTTTTTTGACGGGGGAAAGATTTTTCAAGTTGGATAAAGGGACTGTTACCAAATCCAGTATCGGGTGCGGGCGACTCGAAATCAAACACTCTTTCTTTGTTGACCATATCATCCCCGTTTACACCGGGTGCTTTGGGTGTAGCAAATTTCCGGATATTTACACGTGGACGAGTATAGTTGAAAGTCATGGCGCTGTTGGTTTTTCTTTCGCCGAGGGTAGCTTTAACACTGCCTGATTTCCCGTTCCTTAGATAGAATACTTTTACAACATCATTTGGCTTTTTTGAAGCAATTACCGCTGATAAGCTTTCACCATCTTCGATTTTTTCATCTCCCACTTTTGTGATAATATCATCTTTTTTTAAGCCCGCTTTCTCGGCTGCACCCGCTTTAACTACTTCGGTGATTTTTGCACCTCCAGTCGTTTTTTCGGTGGTTACTCCCAAAAATGGTTTAATCAATTCTTCCTCATTATTCCATTGGTTCATAAAATCTTCCTTAAACGGATATGAATTTGGTGGAATAGTAAACGCAAAAGCATTTCCGCCTTGCCTTACGATTATTTTGCGTTTATCAATGGTAACCTCGGCATCTTTAAACTCGTCCAGTGGTTTACCATTTACAGTGATCTGGTCACCATTAATTTCGACCTTTAAATGCAACTCCTTACCGCCTTTATTTCGAATAATAATTTCCTCGGTCTCTTTACTTTTAGGGCTAGTGTTTTTCTCAGTAACTATTTCAACTTCTTTTTTTTCAATAGTTGTCTCTTGCGCATTAATGCAAAAGGGAAGACTCAACAAAGAGAGAAATGTGACACTGCTTATAAATTTTTTCATGATGTTATTTTTATGTACGAAAACATTAGTAGATCAAAAGTAGTAGTATTTATTGAATTACGAAACTATTCGCATATTTTTTACAGGCTTTAACATATTTTTTTTTCCAACCGGTTAAAAGCTTTCGTTGATTGTGATATACGGTTGTTATGATGGGTGTAAATTTTTACTATTGGTTAAATGGGGCAGCAGGCTTTAGATAATCTCAGCAATGTGTTTGTGTATATTGAGTGCAATTTTATCAGTCGGTACATCATTGTCATCATTGCCAAAAGGATCTTCAATTTCTTCTGCGATTAGTTCAAGACTTGCCAGCACAAAAAATACAAAGGCTACCACAGGCACCACATAGTAACCGAGGTTGAAAACATATCCAAACGGAAGCGTTGTTATATAAAAGAAAATAAATTTCTTGATAAATACGCTGTAAGAATAAGGAATAGGGGTGTTTTTAATTCGTTCGCAGGCGCCGCAGATATCAGTAAAAGACTGCAATTCTGTATTTAAAACAATCAATTGGTCGCCGCTTAATTTACCTTCTTTGTACAATTGATGTATGTGTTTGTACATCAGCAACGATATTTGATTGGGCACATGTTTATCCTTATCAATGTGTTTGATAAGATGGTGGTGTTCATCTTCTTCAAACAGTGCAAGCCTGGTATTTTCAGATTTAAGATGCTTATGTAGAGCAAAGGCATAAGCCGGTATAATTTTTCTGAAAAAGGTTCTTTGCTCCTGATCGGTTTCCGGAAGCATCACAGATAATTTCATTGCCAGGTTTCTGCTGTTGTTAACCAGGCCTCCCCAAAGTTTTCTGCCTTCCCACCAGCGGTCGTATGCTGTATTGGTTCTAAATACCAACAGCATTGAAATGGCAAAGCCAAGCAAGCTATGCATTACCGGTATGTTTTTTACATGGCTTGTTTCAGCTAATTTAAAATAGGATGTTTCAAGAAATGCAATCAACCCGGAGTAAAGGCAAATAGCAATAATCAACGGGAATAGTTTTCTAAAAGTATCCGCCTTATGAAACCTGAATATAAATGTGAACCACTCTTTTGGATTGTAGCTGATCATGTTTGGTTGTTTGAACAAAGTTATTCAATTCATTGCCGCAACAAATTAACAGCAATAACAACGGCTCATGATTTTT
>JBBQKO010000308.1:0-4955 GCA_038327005.1 Chitinophagales bacterium
TCGTATTGCATTTCGTTGGGCGCTCTTTGGTGGGGCGGGTCGTTTTGGCTGCCTTCCAGTTGCAGGGGAAAACATTTTAAGGTCATGAGGCCACAGCCGCTAATAAAATTATTGTAGAGGTCTTTGATGGCGTATTTGCCGATGTCGTTGCCCCGGTAGGCCGGCAGTATTTCCAGCCGGGATAAGATGAGCAAATCCATAAACGGAATGTCAAAGTTTTCGTAGCAGGCTTCAGAAAAATCGTTTTGTTCAAAATCGTAAATAGCTTCGCCAATTTCCAATACCAATGCATCTGTATCAAACACCGACATACCGTGGTAGCCATTGTCGGCAGCCTGGCCCAGCAATAATTTTTCTGCGGTTATTTTTCCTATTTCTACCGGCGGTGCCGGTTCCTCTATACCGGGGTCGTAGTAGAGCACTCCGTTTATCTGCTGTTTATAACGGCCGGCCCCTGATTCTATAAAAGATGATTCGATGCTGTATTGGATGAACACATGGGTGTAGTTGATTTTATGGATATTGCCTTTGCGCATGAGAAAGGATTTAAGGTGTAAACTATCTGCTGTTTAAAGTGAATGATGAATTGTGAATGGTGAATGGTAAATATTTCACCATTATCCTATTGCCATTGACCATTGACCTTTGATCTTTTTCCTTTGACTATTGACCTTTGACCATAAACTTACTCCACCAACACAAACGCCGCCCAGTAAAAAGGAGTATATTTTTTTCGCATCGCTTCCTGTGCCAGCGTAAAAGAATCGTTGATGGTTTTCCCTTCCATCCAATAAGCATAAAATGTTGTCATCAGTTCGGCTGTTTCTTTATCGGGCACCTGCCATAAACTTACAATCATCTTTTTTACACCGGCCATTTTAAAAGCCCGTTGCAAACCAAACACGCCCTCGCTTCCTTTTACATCTCCCAGCGCAGTTTCGCAGGCGCTCAATACCACCAGTTCTGTATTGCCAAGGTTTAGTTGCGAAATTTCGTACGCAGTGGCAATACCATCTTCCACTCCATCAATGGCTGGTTTGCCGGCCCAGGCATCATTGCCGCCAGCCAATACAAGGCCGCTTCTTAACAAAGGATCGGCAGCGGCTGCATAAATATTATTTTGGCCTACGACGCTTTCGTTATTCTTTCTTTCGGCTTCGGGCAAAAAGAAACCATGCGTGGCAATGTGCAGTACGGCCGGGGAGTGTCCACTCAAGGCTTTCAGGTTTTCTTCGGTAGCAGTTGCCTGTGTAAATGTTTGCGTGCTCAATTTATTCTGATTAAACAAATCACTTATTTTTTTTACTTCTTCGGCTGTGCCGGGCAGGTTGTTCCATACAGCACCGGCGCCCCTGTTTTGGGGCGTAGAGATAGCAGTGGAAGCAATTGCTGTTCCTTGTTGTTTGGTGCGTTGTTTTACCAATGCAATGCTATCCATGCTAAACTCAGCATCTCCAAATAAAGTAATGCTACCTGGTTTTGTTGTTTCATTTTCTGCTGTGCTGAGTGCCAGCTGCCGGGTGCTGGTGGTTTGCTGCAGGTTGTATTTATCAATTAATAATAAATTACTATCAGCAGGCAATGCATGAAAAGCAATGCTGTATAATTTGCCGGCAGGGGAGTAAGCAATCTTTTTGATGCCTTTTAAATAGGGTTCTAATGGTGCCCAAACCAGTTTATATAATTCTTTGCCAAGGGATGCTGCATTTTTATTTATTTTTTCTACTCCACGATAAAAATTATTTACCATGCTGGTGGCTGTATTGCCGGCACTATCAAATAATTGCTGCAGTTGTTTTTCTTCGCAGAGTGGAATGAATAATGGAACGGAATCGTTTTTACGCAGTACATAAGCGGCATACATGATGCTGTCTGTCCATTTTTTATCGAATAAATAAAAGCGCACAAATTCAATGGCTACCTGATCTTGCTGCATGCTATTTTGTACATCGGTCATGGAAATGCTGATATCATTTTGCTGGTTGCGGAATTCCGAAGATTTAATAGTCAGTTCTTTTTCCAGCACTTCTGCTTTTGCCACAATACTGTCTAATTGCTGAATTCTTTTATTGATGGGCAAAGAATATTGTTTAGACAAAAGGCTTTTGTATCCTTGCCATTCTTTAAACAGTTTTTGAATATTGGCATCTTTATTTTTACCAATTGATTCGAGCATATTTCGGGTATCAGAAAGGGAAAGGGATTTTAAAGAAAGTTGCAGATTAAAATTTTCAATGGACAGATCATCAGTGCCTTTTCGGAAATTATAGAGAAAACTGTTGTTAAGGTCTATAAGCGTATTGTTGGCTAAATAGTTTCCTTTTTCTTTTTCAGAAAGAACCGTAAAATTATTTTTTAGATTTTGAATTTTTATCCTATCCGCCTGGATAAGTAAAGGAATGGCTTTTTTATACTGCCCCATATTTTCATATAATAAAGAGAGCGAGAATAAGCTAGCCGAATAATTTAGATGATTAACACCCAAAGCAGTGGTTTCAATCTCTAGTACATGTAAAAGCAAGGATTCAGCTTTTTCATATTGACCCATAGCCTGATACAGAACCCCAAGATTGCTCAGGCTTTTTGCGTATAAAGGATGCATATCACCATATATTTTTTTAAAACGATCTTTTGCCTGGATAAGCAGAGGCTCCGCTTTTTCGTATTGATCCATCAACCTATATAAACTTCCCAAATTATTCAAGACTCTGCTATAATCTAAATCTACATCGTCTACATTATTTTGCAGGATTCTTTTTGCCTCGATTAAAAGTGATGCTGCTTTTTCATATTGATATAGAGTTTGGTATAGATCTCCAAGGCTGATAAGGATATTAGCATATTCTATGTGGGTTTCACCAAATATTTCTTTACTTATTTCTTTGACCTGTACAAGTAATTGCTCCGCCTTTTCGTATTGCGCCATTCTTATATACAACAACCCCAGGTTGTTTACGCTCCCTACAAAATCTGGATCCCTGTTGCCTACTACTTTTTCAATGATATCTTTCACCCTTATGTAAATGGGTTCTGCCTTTTCATAGGCCGCCATTTCCAGGTAGACAAATCCAAGTCCGGCCAAGGTTTTCGCATAGTTGATATCTGCTTCTCCTACTTCATTTTTCATAAGATGAAGTGCATTCTCATAAACAATGATAGCTTTTTCATATTCCCTATTATCAACTAATGCAGTTTCTTTTTTCCTCAACTCAGCTAAATGATATTTATACTGAATATTTTTATAATCAGCAGGCGATGCAATAAAGTCAAATACATAGCCATTCACAGTCGTTAAATCTTTCGCCGTTTTCCCGTCATTATTTTTCATGGTTAGCAGCGCTTTCTTTTGCCATAAAAGAACGCACAAATCAAGCTCGTCATTTGTAGCAGCAATCATCAGGGCCGTCATGTTTCGGCTTGTTGCAGCATTTATATCTGCGCCTTTTTCTATCAAATATTTTACAACATCATTTTTTTTCTGATCAACTGCATACAGTAAAGGACTGCCTTTATCGGATGTGTGATTTGCATTAATATTGGCTCCTTTTTGCAGCAGGTATTCTACTGCCGGTAGATGACCATGGAATGCAGCCCATTGCAAAGCCGTCCAGCCGTTTTCCAGGTTGGTTTCAGCATCATACTCCTTGTCTTCAATATTGATTTTGCAATCTTCAATCAGAAATTTTAAAACATCCAGCTTCCCTTCACCTGCTGCCAGTCCTACAAGGCTTCCGTAATACAAACTTTTTTGTTCATCCAGGTAAATGGCTCCTTTGTTTTTTGGGTTTGCTCCTTTGCTTACAAGGTATTGAACCATTTGCAAATCGGTTTTATATACTGCCCACATTAGCATGGAGGCACGATTGCTGTCGGTGGCGTTTATATTTGCGCCTTTTTCTATTAGCTGTTTTACAGTATTAAAAGCGTTTCCTTTTATCGCATTTAAAAGATCTGTTTCAATAGCTGTTTGAGCAAAATTTGATATTGAAAAAAATAGGAAGATGATTAAAGCGCATATTTTTTTCATGAAAGGGATTGAGTAAATATTAGTGAACTAAGATACCATTTTTAAACTTAGGTTTCTGTGGGGATTTCGCCAAACTTAACTTAAAAATTAAAGAAACTATACGATGCACCCACGATGAGTAAGCGGTCTTCGGGTTCAATAATGGCGCCCTATAATTTTTTTTAAGCCGCCGCCAAAAATAGTTTTTTAGTATAAAAATTCCGGGGCTGTGGCGTGATGCGCAGCATGTAATTTATTTCTGTGCGCCTTCCCGACCTTGAGAGTCAAAAAATTTGCAGCTTTTAAATTTAACTGCATTCAAAATCCAACACGGTTATCACTTTATCATAAAATGCTTTTGCCCTTTCCGGGCTGCTGCCAATGCAAACCCTCGCCTCGGTTCGTGTCCCCACCATAGTCGTTAACTTAAGGAAAAAAGGCTATTGAATTAAATTCAAGAAAAAAGCTCCTTGCGGAGCCACGGCCTTCGTCAATTTTCTCCCCATAAAATTTAAAAAGCACTTGGTTTTAGTTTAGAAATGCCCGTGCTTTTGCAGCAACAAGTTAGCACTTGTATGGGAGAAACAAACTTAAAATCGATAAAAACTTGTTGATAAAACAACACAAAAAAGACCTTTCTTTTCTGATAGGCAAAAGTCTTTCCGAAGAAACAGTTGACCGCATCGCAAGGGCAACTATGTTTATGACAAGGAAAGGAAAAGTACCGCCATCCTGCTTCGTGAATACTTTACTTTTTAATGAGAACGACATGGCGCATACAAGTTTGCCAGACCTTACTGCTGATCTAAATCAAGTGTATAATATTGATATCAGTAAAGAAGCCATGCACAAAAAGTTCACACCAGAATCGGTAAACTTTCTTAAAGGATTAATGGGCGAGTTGCTTTGCGGACAGCTGAAGAATGATACTGCCAAAGGGTTGTCGCTA
>JBBQKO010000309.1:0-4900 GCA_038327005.1 Chitinophagales bacterium
GGCCAATCCAAATGCGCCGATGGAGGATACCACATTGAATACCAGCGCAGCTTTAAACCACAAATGGCTCACCCTTTTCTCATTTAACCGGGCAAGATCTTTCCAGTAAAAAACAGCAAAAATATAGCTTACAAAAATTGACAAGGTAGAAAAACTGATGGAGAAAAATGCATAGCCTTGTAGTATGAAACTGATCAGCATGCCATAAGACGCAAAGAGATTGGCATATAATAACCAGTTGTACTTCTTAAAAACAGCTTCCCCGTTTTTTAAGGCCAGGTAATGCACCAGCAATACCATCAGGGTTTGTGTAATCCAGCCGGAAAAGGCGAAATGGGAATGGCTGTGTAATACATGTTTTTGGTCGATGAATGGCAGGGAATAGGCAATTTTATATCGCATCAGTACACCTAACATTGCTACCAGCAACAAATTAAAAAAGGAAATGGTGAGCCACTTACGGAGCAATTGATTCATGAAATTTTTCTCAAAATAAAATCAAAGCAGTTTAAGCTGTTATGACTTCAATCATATCGCTACAATACACTTTTCCCCTGGAAATTTTTAGCCCGCCCTTTTCGTGCATGTTCCGCATGGTTCTTATAACAGTTTCCACCCGTAGTCCGGTCATGTCCGCAATTTGTTGCCGGGTAAGTTTAAGCTGGTTGCATTTACTGCAAAAATTTTTATTCTGGGCTTTAAGGTTATTCAGCAGATTGGCAATTATTTTCTCGGGGCAATGAGAACCGAAAGATTTTATAATTGAAAGTTTAAAACGTAGTCTTTTTGACAACATTTGTGTAAAGGCAAAATTCAGTTCATTGTTTTCTCTAATCAATTGCAAAAAGGTGGGCTTGTGTAATCGGATGATAATACAATCCTTTTCCGCTACCGCAGTGGCAGCATAAGGGCCATCATCAAACAAAGGATATTCACCAAAAGATTCACTTGGTTCAATCATTGACAGAACGCAATCTTTTCCTTCATCCCCAATATTTACCCACCTTACATTTCCACTAACCAGTTGATGATAAAAGGAACAAGGTTGCCCTTCCCGAAATATAATTTCACCGGCACTTACTTTTTTGTAGGCACCTCCCCATGCAAGCAGTAAATCAATGTCAATCACTGTTAATTCGTTATAAGATTAAAGAGAGAAAACAAAGCTAAAATCTATTACGAAGCTTACTGATGATACCGGCCCATCGAATACATGATCCTGATCATACTTTCTGGCTAACGAGCCATTGCTTTAGAAGGCATCTACGATACCAGCTTGATAAACAGGGGGAATTCTGCCCCCATCAAGCTTCCTTCTACGCCCGTTTTTTTTGAATATGATTATACGCATAAAAGACTATCGTTACCTGGTTTAATCTTGTGCAATCAAATTTCATTCATCAAAAAATAAAAAAAATATGAAAAAACTGATTGTAATTAGCCTGGTCTTAACTTCTATAGTCTTTGCAACCTCGTGTGGTGATAGCAAAACTGCTGACAACGCAGCTAAAGATGCCGGCAATACTGCAACAGCAGAAGAAAACAAAGCGACCGAAAACCCATCGTACGATCCCAAGAGAGGGGAAGGTAAGTTTACAACAGTAGAATTGGGTGCTACCCTGGATGCAGCCAAAGCAGGGACCGGTAAAAAGGTGTATGATGTAAAATGTGGCGCCTGCCATAAACTTACGGATGAAAAGCTGGTTGGCCCGGGTTGGAAAGACGTTACCAGCCGCCATGCCCCAGAGTGGATCATGAATTTCATTACTAACCCGGATGCCATGATTGATAAAGACCCAAAAATGCAGGCTCAGCTTGAGATTTGTTTGGTGCGTATGCCCAACCAAAGCTTAACGGATGACGATGCAAGAAACCTGCTTGAATTTATGCGTGGAAACGACGGCGTAAAATAGCGTGAATGGTCAATGGTCAATGGAAAAGTCGTGAATGGTGAATCGTGAATGGTGAAAATGCAGTAGCTCCTTTTGAAAACGATATTATTTCGCTGGATTAATATTGAAAATGTAAAAGCCATTTCAAATTCGTAAATCAAAAGAAGCGAATGAAAAGCAGCTATAAAATATTCTGACGACTCAAAAATTAAAATCGGATAACCCGGCTCACCATTGACAATTCAAGATTAAAGTTTCAAATTTCTTCATATTTCATACTTCAGTTTTCAATCATTCACCATTCACAATTCACCATTCACCATTCACTATTCATCATTCACATTTCATCATTCACAATTCACCATTCATCATTCACATTTCATCATTCACAATTCACAATTCATCATTCATCATTCACCATTCACTATTCACTATTCATCATTCACCATTCACCATTCACCATTCACCTTTCACTTTCCTCAACATACAATCTAAAAACAACCAATAATGAACCTGATAAAAAAATATGCAACTGGTTTGGCAGCCCTTGCATTTATCTGTTGCACGAATTCATGCAAGCCAAAAAATGTAGGATCTGCTGTTAGTGGCGATGCCGCTGCTAAAACCTACGTAGCCCCTGGTAAATACGATGAATTTTACAATTTTGTTTCCGGCGGCTTTAGCGGACAAATGAGTGTTTACGGTATTCCCAGTGGCAGACTGCTGAAAGTTGTTCCGATTTTTTCTGTGGATCCCGAAAAGGGCTACGGCTATTCTGAAGAAACAAAACCGATGTTAAATACATCTCATGGCTTTATTCCATGGGACGACCAGCATCACCTGGATTTATCGCAAACCAATGGCGAAATTGATGGCCGCTGGATATTTGCGAATGCCAATAATACACCCCGTGTTGCAAGAGTTGATTTAGCCACTTTCCGCACAGCCGAAATCATTGAGTTACCCAATAGTGGTGGTAACCACTCCTCTCCTTTTATCACGGAGAACACAGAGTACATTGTTGCCGGCACAAGATTTAGTGTACCGCCGGATGACAAAAATGGCGATGTCCCCATCAATACCTACAAACAAAATTTTAAAGGTACCATCAGTTTTATCAGTGTAGATAAAAACGATGGTAAAATGGATATTGCATTTCAATTGCAATGCCCCGGTGTAAATTTTGATTTGAGTCATGCAGGAAAAGGCAAATCGCATGGTTGGTTTTTCTTTAGCTGTTATAATACAGAACCGGCCAATACTTTGCTGGAAGTAAACGCCTCCAAACGTGATAAAGATTTTATTATGGCGGTTAATTGGAAAAAAGCAGAAGAGTATTTAAAAGCAGGCAAAGGAAGAAAGCAATCTGTAAAATATGCACACAATGTGTATGATGAAAAAACACATACCGCTACTTCAGAAATAAGAACCGAGGTTACCGTATTGGATGCAAAAGAGTTGAAAGACATTTGTTATTTTATTCCCTGCCCAAAATCACCGCATGGTTGCGATGTAGATCCTACTGGCGAATACATTGTTGGTAGCGGAAAACTAGCTGCATTAATTCCTGTATTCAGTTTTGATAAAATACAAAAAGCAATTGCCGATAAAGCATACGAAGGCGATTACGAAGGTATCCCTGTAATAAAATACGAGGCTGCATTATATGGTGAAGTGAAGAAGCCGGGCCTTGGACCCTTACATACAGAATTTGATGGTAAAGGCAATGCGATCACTTCCTTCTTTGTTTCCTCTGAAATTGTTAAATGGAATATCAAAGACCTGAAAGTAATTGACAGGGCACCTACTTATTATTCTGTTGGTCACCTGTGCATACCGGGTGGCGATACCAAAAAACCCAATGCCAAATATGTAATTGCCTACAACAAAATTACCAAGGACCGCTACCTGCCAACTGGTCCGGAGCTGGCACAGAGTGCACAGTTGTATGATATCAGTGGTGATAAAATGCAACTGATATTAGACTTCCCAACTATTGGTGAACCGCACTATGCACAGGCGGTGGCCGCAAGTGTTATCAAAGACAGATCTGTTAAGTTCTTTAAGATAGAAGAGAATAATAACAAGTATGTGGCCAAAGGCGAAGGTGCTACCAAAGTGCTGCGGGAAGGCAATAAAGTACATGTGTACATGACCGCCATCCGCTCTCACCTTACACCGGATAATATTGAAGGCGTTAAAGTGGGCGATGAAGTGTATTTCCATGTAACCAACCTGGAGCAGGATTGGGATGTACCACACGGCTTCGCCATTAAAGGTGCAGCCAATGCAGAATTGCTGATCATGCCGGGCGAAACCTCTACGCTAAAATGGGTGCCTGAAAAGATGGGTATGTACCCAATGTATTGCACCGATTTCTGTAGTGCATTGCACCAGGAAATGTCGGGATACGTAAGGGTGTCACCAGCAGGAAGCAGTGTTCCAATCAGTTTTAGTACAGGTACTAATTTGCCTGCGGCTGATAGTGCAGCAAAGAAATAATTTTTATGTAAAGACGATTGTGAGTGGCTAAAGGTTGAACGCTTATGGTTGATGGTTGAAAGTTGAACGTTCAAAGTTGACTGTTGATGGTTCAAACAAAAACCTTCCGCCATTCATGACCGCTCTTTTTATTTCAATTTAATAGTATGAAAAATAATAAAGTCACTACAATTTCGAGGGTACTGCTTTTTCTTTGCGGACTTGGTTTAATCGTAGTGTTGTTTGTACCGATGTGGCGGATAGAACTGGATGCGCCGCAATATCCCGAAGGATTGATGATGCAGATTTACGCCAATAAACTGGCGGGAAATGTAGATATCATTAATGGCCTCAACCATTACATTGGAATGAAAACCCTGCATACGGATGACTTTGTGGAGTTTAAAGTATTGCCGGCAATCATTGTATTTTTTGCATTGTTTTTTGTAGTTGCAGCCATTGTAGCCAAAAGAGGTTTGATGAATATTTTATGCATATTGTTTGTAACTTTTGGAGTGGTAGCCATG
>JBBQKO010000310.1:0-4893 GCA_038327005.1 Chitinophagales bacterium
AGTCATGGCAAAAGCAGCTAAAACAGCGATTAAAACCAAGGACCAGAAAGCGGCAGCCGATGCTAAAAACTGGACAAAAGTAATACGTGCCGTACGTAGTCCTAAAACCGGTGCTTACACTTTCAAAGAATCTATTGTTCACAAAGACAAGATCAAGGAACATTTAGGTCAATAATAATTTTCCATTAAGAGAATTAATATATAAAAAGCTGTCCTGGTTTATCAGGACAGCTTTCTTAATTTCCACCCTAAGCCGTTGAATAGGGCAAAAGGGCGCTTAATTTTAAAATAACCAACAAACAAAATCCCCCGATTGGGGGTCATTTGGCATGGGACTTTTCGATAAACTCTTCGGTAAAAAGCAGCAGCAGGAAACCCTGGACCATGGGTTACAAAAAACCAGGGAAGGTTTTTTTAGCAAAATCACGAAAGCCATTGCTGGGAAAAGTACGGTAGATGAAGAAGTGCTGGATGATGTGGAAGATGCATTGGTGAGTGCAGATGTGGGTATTGAAACAACGGTGGAAATTATTAATCGCATTGAAAAGCGAGTTGCAAGGGATAAATATATAGGAACTGGCGAATTGAATGCCATCCTGAAAAGTGAAATTGAAAATGTATTGATTACTGCTCCGCAGGATACAAGCTACGAAAATTATGAATTACCTGTCGGTCACAAACCGCATGTTATTTTGGTAGTAGGGGTAAACGGTGTTGGTAAAACTACCACGATCGGTAAATTGGCCCATAATTTTTCAAAGGCAGGGAAGTCCGTTTTATTAGGTGCTGCGGATACTTTTCGAGCAGCCGCTGTAGACCAGTTGACTATCTGGAGTGAACGTACCAATGTGCCGATTGTGAAAAAGGAAATGGGGAGTGATCCTGCATCGGTGGCTTACGATACCATTATTAGCGGGGTAGCCAAAAATGTTGATGTTATCATCATTGACACTGCGGGACGGTTGCATAACAAAGCTTATTTAATGGATGAGCTTACAAAAATAAAAAGAGTCATTCAAAAAGTAATTCCGGAAGCGCCACACGAAGTAATGTTGGTATTGGATGGCAGTACAGGGCAGAATGCATTGGAGCAGGCCAAACATTTTACAGCAGCAACAGACGTAACTGCACTAACAATTACCAAATTGGATGGCACAGCGAAAGGCGGCGTGGTATTGGCAATAGCACACCAGTTTAAAATACCGGTAAAATTTATAGGGGTAGGAGAAAAGGCAACTGACTTGCTGGTGTTTAATAAGCAGCAATTTGTAGAGGGATTGTTTAACCTTGGAGATAAGGTTTAGTGTACCATTGTTTACTGTTTAGTGTTTTGAGTTTTCGTTTTTTCGTCTGTCTTTATTTTAGCATCTCACTCCCTTGAGTAAATATTTTGCTTCGTTGAGAATGCATTCATCATTCATCATTCATCATTTTAATTTTTTCAACATGGTTAAATTAGGCGAATACAATTTATTGAAAGTAATACGTGCGGTAGATTTCGGCCTGTATTTAGACGACGGTGCGGATGGCATTTTATTACCCAAGCGTTTCGTTCCAACTGCTACTGCCATCGGAGACGAACTGGAAGTATTTTTATACCATGATGGGGAAGACAGAATCATTGCAACTACCCAGAGACCAAAAGGTGTAATGGGCGATATCGTAAAGATGAGAGCGATTTCAGTTACCGAGCATGGAGCATTTCTTGACATGGGGTTGATGAAGGATATTTTTGTGCCTACATCCAAGCAAATATCAGGTATGCGACCCAATGGTGACTATCTGGTAAAAATTTACCTGGATGAACAAACCGGCAGGATTGCTGCTACCGAAAAACTGGAGCCTTATTTAAGCAATGAGGAGCTAACGGTAAAGGAATTAGAAGTGGTAGATTTAATCGTTTACCGCCGCACAGATATCGGGTATGTTTGCATCATCAACAACCAGCACACCGGCGTAATTCATTTCAATGAAATTTATCGTAATATCCAGGTGGGGGATAAGTTTCCCGGATTTATAAAAAAGATTTATCCTGAAAGCAATGATAAGGCCGACCGTTTTAGAATTGATGTGGCAGCAGGAAAGCCAGGCTACAACAGGGTAGAAGATGAGTCCCAAAAAATACTTCGGTTGTTAGGTGAAAATGAAGGCTACCTGCCTTATCATGATAAAAGTAAACCAGAAGATATTTATGACTTTTTCGGTATGAGCAAAAAGACTTTCAAAATGACGACCGGTAATCTCTACCGGCAGCGGAAAATTTCTTTTGAACCGGAGGGGATAAAGGCAATACATGCCCCCAACCCCTAAAGGGGAGTTCTTCGGATAGTAAGCATTTGCGTAATCTTATTTGCATGAGGTGGTTCTGTGAAGGGTCTTTTTTTTCCTGTATTGGTTAATTCGTGTAATTAGTGCCTAAAATTCGAGTTATAACTTTAGGCTTAACATAATGCTGGATATTAATGCCGATACAATGAACATTGATAACCAAAAGAATATTGGGATAAGATTACTGTAAAAAACAAGAATGGAGAAACAGCCGAAGCATTTCAGTTGGTATGAATAAAATAATTTGCAATTATACATTTGATAAAGACCTAAGGCACCAGCCAGTTGGCAGTAAATTTTCCGGCTTCATCATAAACAAAACTTGCTCGTCTATGTCCACTGCCGTTTAGCCAAAGCCATTCCATCCATTTTATTTGGGTAGTAATTACGCCAAAATTTTTCCTTCCTTCTTCTGTTTGTTCAAGTGTTATTTCTTCCGATTCCATTTCCTGTGTTAGTCCGCTTACCGGATTCAAAGTGGCTGCCGAGGGGACAAGTACACTCAGGTAGTTTTTCCTGTTCAATACATTACTACTGCTCCATGCAAGGTCTGCCAATTCATCTGTTTGATGTAAACTCGCCAATCCACTGGCTCTTATTTGTATGCGTGCAGCAGCATCATACAGTAGCCAACTGATTGAATTGTCCTGCTCAATTTCTCCCCATTTACCACTTCTGATATCCGTATAAAAAGTCAATCGCTTTTCAATGGGTGACACTTTTCGCAAAACTACCGTTCGCATATTAATGCCCGCCTCGCCCAGATTGGCAACAGTCGCATTGTGCATGGGGTTCCTTCCTTGTACGGCTCCATTTACAAGCCGATGCCAGCAATCTTTTTCCAGGGCTGGCAGGTCATATTTTATTCCATCTATCAATACGTGTTGCATATAAAAAATTAACAAGTTGCGTAGGTATTTGTTTAGGCAAAATGAAGGTACGCCACCTGCCTCCAATATAATATTCAATACATTTGCGGGGGATGAAAATAAAGGATCACTTTCACGATTTTATTCATAATATATCAATCTATGATGAATAAGTATTGGAATTATCTGACTAAATTATTTTTGAATTTGCCCAGGCTTAGTGTAAATAATTTAGTGGTTGATTCATGGAAAGATAGTGCTACATTTCGGTAGGTTACAAAAGTGTGGATTGCGAAGATTGTAAATGATTTTAGCGCACAAGCGGAACGAATTGTTCCTTTGAGAACAACGAGTGGCAGTAAGGGGATGTTTTTAAGAAACGGATATAGAAAAAATCATACAGTTCAAAAATTAGCAACCGATAGCTTTACAAACAAGTTAATGATTTGGCTCTTTTGCTTACACTAACTTGAATATTGATCCATTCCTTTTTCAACAAAAATTACTTTATTTTTAAGTGACTCAGAAAAAAGTTTCTCATTTTCTGAAAATGATTCGTTTGAGTTTTCCTTATGCCATAGGTGAAAAATGATCCCGCCAAATTTTAGAAAATGTAACTTTTTGCCTGAATTAATTAACCTTGCCGCAATATCATTATCCTCTTTTCCCCAACCGGAAAAAGCTTCGTTGTAACCATTTACTTCCAGTAAATCTTTTTTCCAAAAAGCCATATTACATCCCAACACATAATGCAAATTATGAGGCGATGTTTGCATCAAAGAATTTACTTGTTGAAGAGGAATACTGTAAAATGCGTTATAGCGTTTTTGCAAGCCCTTTGTAAAATATTTAAGCACGGACGCTTTATCCTGATGCAATAATAATTCAGTTTGATCCTGGTCTATATTCGTTCTTGCGCCACTTACAAAATATCCGGGTTTTGCAAAAGCGATATGGTCTTTTATAAAGTGTTGATGCAAAATAAGGTCTCCATCTATTTGTATGATGTAATCACATGCGGATTGAGCGAAGGCTTTATTTCTTACATGAGATAGCCGGAATCCTATATCATCCTGCCAGATGTGTTTAAAGGGGATTTTGATTTGATGGCTGAATTTGTCCAATAGCAGCTTTGTGGCTGGTCCGGATCCGTCATCGGCAATTAACAATTCATCGGGAAGTACCGATTGTTGCAATATACTTTGTAAACATAAATTTAACCGATCCGGGCTATTATAGGTTGTTACAATTAAACTTGTCGAAAACATAAATTGAAACGGTTGTTGAAATTAGTTTAAGCAATGATCTTACCTGGGTAGTGCGAATATAAATTATTATCACTTGAAAGCAGGTGAAATTCCAGGTCTGGAATGAATATTAAAATTCATCGCTGCATTTGCGGCGTCCGATTGTGTTTATGTTTTTTTAGAATGGGTAGAATATTGCAGGACCTGCTATCCCGAAGACCTTTTTTTTGGTTTCTGTACCATTTAAATCGGATTTGGCTCCCGTTAATACTATTGCTGTATTACGAGCCTCCAGTTTTTATACGTTCAAAAAATCCCGCCACCAGTAACCTGAATTTTTGATGGTACGCAATTGGGTTTTAAAATCTACATGCACCAGTCCAAACCTTACCTGGTAGCCTTCACTCCATTCAAAATTATCCATCAATGTCCAGGCAAAATAGCCTTTA
>JBBQKO010000311.1:0-4889 GCA_038327005.1 Chitinophagales bacterium
GGGAAGATGGAAGCTGAATTAAATGACCGATACTGAACCTATAAATATTACAAAGACGCTTTAACAATGCCAGTTTAACCAGAAGTGCTTCTCTATCAGCAATAGTTGTGTTCTTTGTTTCCAAACCGCCACAGGACACAATAGCGGCATCAAGTTCCGCAAAGGACCAATCTGTAAGTTTATTCTTCAAACGTACAAATCTGTGGATACGATCCAATATTGACTCTATATCGTTAGCCGCAATTTCGAGATGCATTAAACTGGTTTTGCATTGTTGCCTGTTTGCTATTTCCAACTTGCCAACAAATTTGGTTGCAATCACTTCTTCAAACTCGTCCAGGTTCAAACCGGTACGTTCCAATAAAACTGAAACTCTTTGCAAGGCATCATCTGCTTTTACTTTATCAAGTATTTCGCCGGAAGCAGGATCAATTATAGAAACATTGTTATTTATATCAGGGAACAATCCATAAATATTCCAGGAGGTAATATTTTTATTCTTTCCCGTCAGCAAATCCCATTCAGAAATGACATCCGAAGCAGATGTTTGCTTCAAAGACAGGTAAAGTGTTTCAGCAGCAATTGTGATTTCATCAGTAGATGAAATAGATGAAAGTAAATCAAGCCGCGTAAAAGCCAGCTTGGCGAGGTATGCATCTGTTTCTGCTTTTGAAAGTTCAAAAGGTAATTGCCAGGGAAATATTTCTTTAGCTGTTTCAAGATATGCTTCGCGTATGGGTTGTTCATCATCATTTGGTACAACAACGGCGATGCCATTATTGTCAACAATAGCTTTCTCCAATATCCTTAGAACAAGGTCTATGTGTTGGATTTCGTTTTCTGAATTCTCACAACTAAGTGGCAATTCAATTATATCCTTTCTCCTTAAATTCAAAGCATATAATCCAGGAGTTAGTGCTTTTGTCCTTCCATTCTCGGTTGTTTTAACACGACATTTTTGTAGCAGATTTAATAAATCAACCAGGTAAGCGGGCTGCCCCAGCATAGATTCGCAAGGTTTACACATACACTCATCCATATCGCCAAAAAGGCCGGGAAGGCTTGGCAGGTTTTCTCTTATTCCCGGAGGTAGAGTTTCATCCACCCCATAATAACCAACCGGAATAGTATTCATACTGTAGCCGCCTGCAATAAATTCTAAACCACCTTTGACATATTTGTCAGCCTTGCCGATAAAACTATTTATTGTGTCGTCTGAATTAAGAAACGGAATTATTTCTCCGATTTGTTCTCTAATAAAATCACCATCATAACGTATGGCCAATGCGGGAGTATCAAGACCGATGCTCATCAGATGGCCGGCTATTTCCATAGGCAAGCCGGTTCGTACAAAACGCCCTATATTTTTCAGGAAGGCTTCTGATACCGATCCACCTGCATCATCTTTTATTTTTGTTTGTCCCTTTAAAATGGCCTCGGCCTTTACTTCATTATTTTTTATGAATATTTTTATGTTATTGTTCAAATCATCAGCCAACTTTATATTTCCATCATACAGCTTAGCGCCCAAGGCAGTCAATGGATGTTGCTTTTCCAAATTAACCTGCATTTCCATAACTGCTGCATGACTTACAGATGTGTTTGCAGCTATATCCACCCATCCTGACAGGGCGATCGTTGCCAATTGCGCTATGGAATGAGAATCTCCCTCTAGCCTTGCATTCAGGTTTTGAAAAAGTGCATCATGTCCATTTACCAACTGGTATACACGCAGGCTTCTCACCAATGAATTGACTGCCTTCTCTTCACCCGGATACTGATTTACTAAATCCAAAACTGCATCGGGATTTTCCATTCCTTTTTCCTGAACAATTGTTAATGCATCTAAAGCAAGTTTTCGGGAAACGGGTACACTAACAAAAGAAAGAACCCGTGCAAATGGGCTATCAATAGTTTGTTTAGGGTCTAACAATTGCAGGCGTTGGATTAGTTCAATTGCCTTTACCAATTGCGCTATAATTTTATTATCCATTTCAGGAATACGATTTGCAAAGATTGCTGCATTTATAGCCCGCAATAAATCTTTAGCAGGTTGCTGTAGAACAACATCCAGGTTATTTGCTACACCCTGGCGGGCAATGCCGTAAAAAACAGGCCAGCCATATTCATTCATGATGGCCTGTTCATCTGCATGTTCTGTATTTAACTTTTGAACTGCATCATTAAAAATTTTACCAGAGGTAACCCATTCATCAATTACCAACCGATCCAAATTAGTTTCTGAAACAATGAAATCAATATCAGTACCTGTTAATTCAGATGGAGAGAGGTCTTCATATTTAATAGCTTTATTTCCTTCAACTTTTCGTTGCCCCTTTAGCAATGGCAATACCTGTTCATTCACTCTTTCCCATTCTGACTTTTCTTTAGTGGCAGGCTCTGCAGGCAGGGTAAGATTTATTTCCTGTACCGGGCCGGCATTAAAAATAATTTCCGACGCTATCAAAGTTTTCTCTTCTTTATCATCTACTATTTCAATTAGCCTCACCTGCAGGTCTGCATTACCTTTATTTGTTTTCCCCAGTTTATCCGGGCTATAGATTATTTCGTAATAGCCAGCTTCATTGGGAACGGCCTTTCCTAACAACACTTCAGTACGGAGATCTTTATCATAAGCATGCACCAGCCCGGCAGCAAATGCGCTGCCATCGGGTTTACGTATATACCCCTGTACTTTGAAACTCTTATCTATTTCGACTGGAGGCTTTTTTTCTTTCTCCATGTCAATAACAATTGCTGCAACAATTGTCTCAGTTTTAATATTCCACAACACGGAATTTTCTGTATTGTGAATGAGTTCACCCCCTTCATAAATTTTAAAATAGATGTCGGGATTCCTATCTACAAACAATTCTTTATACCGGCTTTGGGTAAAGCTGATAGTGAAAGCACCTTGCTCGTTACTTGTGGCTTCGCCAACAAAATCATCAATGAGCAGGTCTTTATCCCAGGCTTCTACCCTAAGCTTAGCAATTGGCTGGTTGTTTGAGTCTGATAATTTACCCAGTATTTTAATGGTGTGCTTTTTCATGATGTGTTTATTTTTAATTATTTATTTTTTGTTTCGATTGTTGAAGACACTACCCGAGGCGAATTGTATGATTTTATCTTTAAGTAGTTGGTTCCTATTACTAAAAATGAAGTAAGCACTTCCTCAAAAGCCCCCAACCCTTTCAGTAACTCATTTAGTTTGGCGGCGGTTGTTTCTCCTACAGAACCTAATTTATCATCTACCTTATACTGCTTTTGAAAAGTAGCCACCAGCGTTTTTGTCGCTCTACCATAGCTAGCCTCCTGCTGCTCTTGTTGCCATTGCTTTTGCAACGCATTTAATTCATCCGCTGTTAGCACTAAGCTTTGTTTGCTTAATAAAAAAACCAAAGCAGCCTGCAGGTTGGTTACAGCTCCTTTATTATCTGTTTTTATTGGTGTGGTAATGTGGTTCATGATGAATGTTTTTAATATTTATCAGTTGTTTTTAATATTTCGGTTCGTGGGGACACGAGGCGATGAGTTCTTTTATTTTGTTTCCACAATAAATTAGATAGCAGTATTAGTTATACTTAGGATAAAAGAAATCTCGTATCATTCCTCCTGCAGAATGTTGTGTTGGGCCATAACCATACTGCTCCCACGAATCAGTAATGGTAGGGATTGGCGCACCCGTTGCCAATATGGAAAATGCTACCAGTGCATCATCGACTACACCCGCTACAATTGCTACGGCAAAGGTGGTTACAGTTAGAACAGGTCCCCCTACGCCCCCACCTCCTCTATATTTATCGTCATACTCAGCAGTTTTTTCTGCCTCCTTGTAAGCACCATAAACAGTTGCTACTTGTCCGACGACTTTTAAGACTTTAGGGCCATTTTCTGATAAGAATACTCCAGCTTTTAATAGCTTGCTCGGTGCTGAGGCAACTACAGGTGCTGCTTGTGCGGCTGGAGCAACTACTGATGCAGTCTCAACAACTTGAGCGGCTAACGGTGCTATCTTTGGAGACTTAATTACTTCCACTGATTGAGCACTCGAATTAATATTTACAGGTTTAGTGGGAATAAAATTACCTTGCACCTCAACATAACCATTTTGAGGGGTTGTAACTTTAACAGAGGAGGTGTCAACCTGAAGACCAGTAAGTTTGGCTGCATCATTAACATGCTGGCCGCCCCAAACATCTAAAAAATCTTTTCCTTCTCCCAATCCCGTGATTGTTCTTTGTTCAGTAAAAACCATATCGAAACCAGCAATTTTTTCTCCAGCGGCAATTTGTTTACCAAACTGTTCCATGCGAACTAGACTAGGTAACTGAATTCCTTTTAAAGCACCTTCAGTAGTTATTTCATATTTAGAGCCTTTGAAAATAGCGTCTCCATTCTCAAATCCCCATTTTTCTGAAAAAAATGCAGAACCCTTAAAGCCTTGTTCTGGACGAGGTTCAAAATGTAATCCTGCAGTACTGTAGCTCCTTTTAAATCCTTCAACATTTACTTCAGCTTTATTAATAAGGATTGTTGGTTTGTGGTCATCTAGTTGTTTACCATTTTTATCTGTATTTAAAATTGGGTTATTTTTTGAATACTGATATTGGTTCACATCATCACCAATCCCAATCGGATCACTACTCAACCACCTCCCCAACCAAGGCATATAATACCTTGCACTGTGGTAAGCCAATCCGCTTTCTTCATCCCTTTCCATACCAGTGTAGCGGTAGCGTTTGGCGGCAGCTTTAATATTCTTGTTTTGGTTTTGGTAAGCGGTGGTGCCATAGGGGTGGTATTCCTCGTACGAAATTAATTGCGCTTGGTCATCTAATTCCATCGTAGAGGAGCCTAAATGATTGCTGAGGGTATAGCGATATAAA
>JBBQKO010000312.1:0-4860 GCA_038327005.1 Chitinophagales bacterium
AGATAATCCAGGCGAAGACCTAAATAATTGCGCTGCTGCATACCAAAAGCGGCATTGTTTTCAAAATTAACCTGTACTGGCAAGCCCGCATTCAGGATGGCCTGGTTGGTAACTTTAATGGTACCCAAATCATAATTGATATCGTAATCAGCACCTTCAATCAGGGTTTGTCCGCCAGCACTAACGGTTACACTTCCCCTTGGAATATTGTAGCCAATGCTGATATCCGAAGAGCCGGAAGTACGTGCAGATCCTTTTAATACATACCGGTTAAGATTGGGATATTGCTGTGCCACTGCTTTGATGGAATCGTACAACGCATAATACAACGTGTCTTTTGCACCGGGTGGCGGATTGTTGTACACCTGTGCAGCGAGGTCACGACCAAAAGGTTCCAATACCGGGAACACAATCCTGCTGTAAGGCGAGATCACGGTAAACCCTTCCACATAGTCGAACACACCATCCGGCTGCGGATCCAACTGGTTATTCAACCGATCTAAATTAACCAGGGAAATAATTGGAACTCCCTGGTTTTTATCACCAAAGGGTACATATCTTTTCCAACCCAAACTTGGTTCCTGGTACAAAACGTTCAATTTAAAATCAGTAGGTGTTAGTGTACCGTAACCAACAGAATAAACATTTTTCATCATCAGGTTCCAAATGGGCAATGCAGTACGCTGTGAGGTTGCTTTTAATAATTTAAGGAACAATACTTTTTGAGTAGCAGAAACACTATCAGGGGGAAGATCCTGTGAAAATTCACCGACGGTAAAAATTTTTCCGTTGTAAGAATATTGGTATGCCACACCCAATACCTCATCCGGCTGTAGTGGCTGGCTTAAAGAAATATAACCAGCCTGCCTGTTAAAAATGTATTGAGTGGAATCAAGTTTACGGGCAAATATTTTTTCAAAATCCTGAACAGGCGATAAACCGAGTGCCTGCAAATTACTTACTACCAATGCAGGATTTCTATTGCCCGGATTCCCGATAATTCTGGGGTACAAATCGTTGGTGTAGTTATCTGGTAAATTACCGGATGCAATGATCGAAGGCAGGAAGGGAGTTCTTTCGCCCAAATCCATCAATCCAACGATATCCCTTGTATTGGTTGTACTTCCGTTGCGGTTAGTTACCCACACATCCAACCGTAGAATTTGAACGGGTGTAGTTACGGCAGGTAATTTAGACAAAACCTTATTGTAGTTTTCCCTAAAATATTGCCCTAGTAAAAAGTGACGGTTTTCTTCATACTCATCCGCCTTCAAATCAATTACCTGCGCTGCTGCCCCTCCCTGCAGATTTACCGTTTGCCGCTGCGATTTTTGGTTAGCTAATACGGTAGTCACGTTCAGCTTTCCAAATTGCAATTGGGTTTTTAACCCGAACAATTGCTGGGCGCCGGGGATAAATGTACTGCGGGATGCAAACTGCACTGCCCCTGCTTCAATTCTTTTGATGATCTCATCATCTACACCACTATAGTCCAGTTTCAGTTGGTTGTCTTGTCCAAAATTGGCCAGCGTATTGTAATTAATGGGGAATTTTAATTTATCGCCGATATTGGCATTTACGTTTACCTGGGCATTCATGTCAAAATCGAAACCACCATTTCTTCTGGCCCTTTCCGGCAAGGTTGGATTTTTTACATTTTGTCCCTGGTAGCCTGCGGTAATGTCAACATTTCCTTGTGGACTAATATCAATTTTACCATTTCCAAAAAGGCGGTTAAAAAGATTGTCGTAGAGCGACAGCTTGGGCTTGGTCAATTTACGATTGAGCAGGTTCATGGTATTGGCCCGCTTTTTAAAATAATCATTTTCGGCCTGCCTGCCCCGCAATTCCCAAAATTCATCAAAAGTGTAGGTAGTGGGTGTGCGGTAAAATTTATCACCTATTTTTTCATAAACGGTGTACAGGCGGGTTCTGAAATCATACGCCACCGAATCGGAGATATTGGGGGGCGTTTTAAAATCGAAAGTGCTTTTTTTATTGTCGCTGATGACATCACCTTTACGCTCATGTATGGGGTAAGGCAAGGTATCAGGCGCATTGCCGTTATTTAAAAATGAAGGCAGGGTATTTCCTGCATTTTTTGCACTAAGCAGCAATGAAATAGTGGAGAAGAATACTATACATAACAACCTAAAGCCAATTAATCTTGGAATTAAAATTCTTTTGCGAACCATCTGGTAATCAGTTAATGTAGAATTCTCTCAAATATCAAATGGCTTTAAGTGCTTTTTTAATTAAATCTTCCAGGTTGTTTGAATCAGGATCAGTTGCTGCTATTTTTTTAACGGCGGCTTCTGCTTGTGCTTTTGAAATACCAAGTGCCACCAATGCATTTAACGCATCTTGCTGCATCCTATTGCCTGCATTGACTTGAATTGGTACAATACTATCAATTTTATGAATTTTATCTCTCAATTCCAATACCAGCCGCTCGGCTGTCTTTTTTCCAATGCCTTTGATACTCTCGAGCAACTTTATATTTCCCTGCTGGATGGCGGTACTTAATTCATCCGGCTTTAAGTGCGACAACATCATTCGGGCAGTATTGGCACCAATGCCCGAAACACTAATCAACTGGATAAACATGTCTTTTTCCCCTTTATCGAAAAATCCAAATAACGTATGTCCATCTTCCTTAACCTGAAGATAGGTAAATAATTTACCCGATACGCTGCTTTGGATGTGAGAATAAGTATTTAAACTAATGTTAACCTCGAAGCCAATACCGTTTATATCTACATAAACCTGCGCCGGGTTCTTCATGGTAAATTTGCCTTCAAGATATGCGTACATAGTGCGGTTAAATGAGATGCGAAAATAAGGATAATTGATGATGGAAAGTTAAAAAGGACGGCACGCATAATTGGCACAGGGAATGAAGCACTTTCAAGATGTTGTTTTAACCAACGATGCCATTACCAAAACAGGGCAACCTGAATGAATGGTACTATCCAGCCGATAGGTTCTGGAACCATTGCTGTGTTAACTTTACATTAGCGCACTATTTATTTTACGATACGAATTATAAAACTCGCTTAGATACCATCTTTAAATCTTAATTCGTGTAATCCGATAGCTATTGGATAGTGCCTGAAATTCGTGTAATCACTTTTAGTCACCTTAGGCTTAACAGAACACCCGTGTTAGACCAAGTACGAATGCTGAATATTTCACGATTGACCATTCACCATTGACAAATAGAACCGTTATTCTATTCTAAAAGTAGCACTGTGTGCAAAATTCAAACTGACACTTTTTAATGTACTTTTGCGGGCGACCGGAAAACGGAAGAACGTTCCGAAAACATAAACCTATTAATCAATATGCAAAAAATTACCGCAGCAATTACCGCCGTAGGAGGATATGTTCCAGAATACAGGCTTACCAATGCCATTTTAGAAACAATGATTGACACCAACGATGAGTGGATCAAAACCAGAACAGGTGTAGAAGAAAGAAGAATTTTAAAAGGAGAAGGTCTTGCTACTTCCGATATGGTTGTACCAGCCGTTTTAGAGTTGTGCAAAAAAAGAGGCATCGACCCATTGGAAATAGATTGTATGATTGTGGGCACTGTTACGCCGGATATGATTTTCCCTTCTACTGCCAATATTGTTTGCAGTAAAATAGGGGCTACCAATGCCTGGGGATTTGATTTAAGTGCTGCCTGCTCCGGGTTTTTATTTGCCTTAACTACCGGTGCTGCTTTTATAGAAAGTGGCCGATATAAAAAAGTTGTAGTAGTAGGTGCCGACAAAATGAGCGCCATCGTAGATTATACCGACCGTACCACCTGTATTCTGTTTGGTGATGGTGCCGGTGCCGTTTTACTGGAACCTTCAGAAGATGGTAATGGCATAATGGATAGCTTGCTAAAGAGCGATGGCGGCGGCCGTGATTATTTACACATGAAAGCTGGCGGTTCATTGAAACCTGCCAGCGTAGAAACCGTTTTGGCGAAAGAACATTATATCTACCAGGCGGGACCGCCCGTGTTTAAAGCGGCTGTAAAAGGCATGGCGGATGCGGCTTTCGATTTGTTGGAACGCAATCATTTAACCGGCGATGATATTGCATGGCTGGTTCCGCACCAGGCAAATAAAAGAATCATTGATGCCACCGCAAACCGCATGGACCTCCCGCATGAAAAAGTAATGCTGAATATCCAGCGTTTTGGTAACACGACCGCAGCAACCATTCCTTTGTGTTTGTGGGAGTGGGAAAAGCAATTGAACAAAGGTGATAAAATTGTACTCGCCGCCTTTGGTGGTGGATTTACCTGGGGTGCTACGTTGGTAAATTGGGCGTACGATACGAAGTAGAAGCCAAGCCCCCTAACCCCCTGAAGGGGAAATAAGGCAAGTGTAATCTGGGCAGAATAATATTAGATGTTTTTAGAGTAGTTATCTTAATTTTTGGCAGATCGTTTTGATTTGGCTGTAGTTAGGATAACTGCTTTTTTATTTTTGTCCAGACAGTTGAACACTGATGGACTTCGGTGGCGTCGCTCACTTGTACATTTTGCAGAACTGAACATGTCCACCAAACGTATTAATAGGAATGTAAAAAGCGACAATCGTTAGTGCAAAAAAACAAAGAGGGATTGACATCAACCGCTACTTCATAAAAAAAAATCCAACCGTATCTGAGTCTTGCCTTGTTCCCCATTCAGAAGCTCCCTAACTCCCGAAGGGGGGCAAGGCAGGTGTAATCTGTGCGTAGTAATATTAGATGGTTACAAAGCAAAAAAGAATCTCACCCTATCTGAGTCTTGCTTTGTTTCCCCTTCAGGGGATTAGGGGGTTTCCCTCTTCGTTCCCGCATACAACTCATACTCAA
>JBBQKO010000313.1:0-4858 GCA_038327005.1 Chitinophagales bacterium
TTTTCTCAATTTTTTGCATCTCCCCTTACATTAAACCCAGCCTTTACCGGGAAATTTGATGGTCAGTTTAGACTTGCCGCCAATCATCGTGACCAATGGCCATCTATTCCTAAAGCCTATGTGACCACTACCGGTTCGGTAGATTTTGGCATATTAAAAACAAAAGTACCAGAGGGTGACGTTTTTGGAATTGGCTTTTCGGGATTGAGCGATCAAAGTGCGGATGCTGCCCTTAAACTAAACTATGGCTCTGTTTCAATGAGCTACCATAAAGCCTTAGACGAAAACGGATACAACACGATCGGGGCCGGATTTCAGGCTACTTACAGCAGCGCCATTTTAGATTTTACTAAACTAACTTTTGAAGACCAGCTAACCCAAAACGGATTTACCGGCGTTACATTTGAAAATCTTAATAACGGCAGTAACCAAAATTTTGTAGATGTGAATGCCGGTCTATTATATTCCGGTTCCACCGATGGAATCAATAACTTTTATCTCGGGGCGTCGGTGTACCATATCAATAGACCCAACCTTAGCTTTATTGACAAAGTATGGAACCTTTCACCCCGAATGACTATCCACGGAGGAGGTTCTTTTCCTGTTTCCGAAATATTATCTGTAAATGCTTCTGCCATTCACCAGATTCAAAACAAGGCGAGTGAAACACTGGTTGGTGCAGCTTTGTCAGCCAATTTGAATGCCGATACAGATAATCCAAGCAGCGTATATATTGGCTCATGGATTCGTTTTAAAGATGCTATTATCCCCTATGTTGGCATTGAGATTGGCGGCCTTAGAATTGGAGCCAGCTATGATATCAATACCTCTGGTCTTAAAGCCGCAACGCTAAGCAGGGGAGGTTCGGAGTTTTCTATTATTTACATCAAGAAAGCCGTTCAAACCAAAGGTGTTCCCTGCCCGAAGTTTTAAGCAACCCCTAATTATTCTAAGTTTTTTATTAGTAGTTATCCCGTTATCAAAGAAGAGTACGGCTCGCTTTATTCAATACAACCAGCATGCGAATTGTTGGCGAATTCGATTTTGTATTTACCATTTATTAAAGTAGCTGACTGGTGGTTAACCATTTCATTTATTGAAAATAATGACTGCCTCCTGCGATTCATTTTTAATATTGCCCTTTCCTACTAAACGATTGTTTCTAACTGAATAAAAAACTCACATGTTTAAAGTAACCTTTTGTGTGTTGATGATATTGCAAATTGCTGTTTCAACTTTAGCCCAACAAAAATCTTATACTGAAAAATACAGACCACAATTTCACTTTTCGCCGCCGGCAAACTGGATGAACGACCCCAATGGGATGGTTTATTATAAAGGAGAATATCATTTATTTTACCAATATTATCCGGATAGTACGGTTTGGGGGCCTATGCATTGGGGGCATGCCATTAGTAAAAATTTAACGCATTGGGAAAATCTGCCAGTTGCGTTGTATCCAGATTCAATTGGTGATATTTTTTCCGGCAGCGTAGTAGTTGATTATAATAACACAGCAGGCTTGCAACACGGTGCCGAAAAAGCATTGGTGGCCATTTTTACCCAGCACAATATGGCGATGGAAAAAGCGGGCAAAAATAATTTTCAAACCCAGGGCATTGCATACAGTAATGATAAAGGACGCAGTTGGAAAAAATATAGCCAGAATCCTGTGATTAAAAACCCGGATGCGAAAGATTTTCGTGATCCCAAAGTATCGTGGCTGGAGAAATATAAAAAATGGGTAATGACCCTGGCAGTTGGTAACGAAATACATTTTTACGCTTCCAAAAACTTAAAGGACTGGAGCTTTTCCGGCAGATTTGGTTTGGATGAAGGCAGCCATGGTGGCGTATGGGAATGCCCTGACCTGATGGAAATGAAAGTAGGCAATGGAAAAGAAAGCAAGTGGGTTTTACTGGTAAGCATTGGTTCAGGAGCTACCAATGGCGGTAGCGGCACCCAATATTTTGTGGGAGATTTTAATGGAAATACTTTTAAAAATGACAACTCTAAACAAACTATTTTATGGGTGGATTATGGCTGTGATAATTACGCTGGTGTTACATGGAGCAATACCAACCGCCACTTATTTTTAGGTTGGATGAGCAACTGGCAATATGCACAAACGGTACCTACAAAAAACTGGAGAAGTGCCATGACGATCCCCAGAGAATTGGCGCTAAAAAAAACAAATGATGGTGTGCGTCTTTTTTCAACTGCAGTAAAAGAAATGGAATCACTCAGAAAATCCAGTGTACCGGTGAATGTTCAACAAAATAAGGCGTATCCATTTTCATTGGGTGAACTAACAATAACCATTGATTTAACCCAAAGCAATGCAGAAGAATTTGGGGTTGAGTTTAGAAATGCATTGGATGAAAAAATTAAAGTGGGCTATTTAAAATTCAGCAACCAATTTTATATTGATCGAACCAGGTCAGGTGAAACAAATTTCTCTGATAAATTCCCGGCCATACATTATGCACCCCGGCTTTCAAAAGACCCGCAATTAAGTATGCATGTTTTTATTGACCATGCTTCGGTAGAATTATTTGCAGATAAAGGATCTGTGGCGATGACAGACATTTTTTTTCCGAACCAAAATTACAATCAGTTTCAACTGTTTACTACAACGGGAAAGGTAAAACTGATCAGCGGAAAATTATTTGAATTAAAATCGATCTGGTGATAGAAATACAACAACCGCAACTGGCAAACAAATCAAAATACAGGCTTCGCACTAACATACTTATTTCCCCTAATGTAAAAACGATAAGGCAATAATGCATCTGCACCTGCATACTCTACCCCTATCCGTTTGCTGCTTCCAATGTTGGTTTCATCCCATTCAAAATCATCTGCCGCTATGAAAATAACGTTCTGCAATAAGTTGATGCCCGAATGAATTTTATGAATTCCAAGCGCTTTACCAACATTACCCGGCCCCTTTGTTAAGGTGTTATCCAGCTTTTGTTTGCCTGTTCTTTGCAACATGCTTTCAATGCCTTCGATCGGTTCAATAGCCCTTATCAAAATAGCATCCGGAGTTTCCTTTTCATTGGTTACTACATTGAACATTTGGTGAATGCCATAACATATATAAATATAACCAGTTCCGGCAGTTGCATACATGTGTTCATTGCGGGGAGTTCGCTTACCAGCCCAGGCATGAGATGCTTTATCAGTAATGCCAATGTAGGCTTCCGTTTCTACAATTCTTCCGCTTGTTACAATACCTTCCAGGTTTGTGGTAAGAATTTTACCCAACAACTCCTTTGCTATTTGCAACACATTTTTCCGGTTATAAAAATCAATCGTTAACTTTTTCAACTAACTTGTATTTTTAACTGTAAAATTAAATTTTCATTTGCAGTCTTTTGTTTGTTGCTAAATGTATTTGTTGTGGAAACGGTTTCGTGAAGTAGAAATTAAAATACAATATTAAACATCAATCAAAAAATACAACCACGTCCATTAACCATGAAACTTTCAACATGCTAAAAGATATTATCATTTCCATACAATCTTACTACCAGGCTCACCAGTTTATAGTTAAGCATCGTTTGTGGAAATGGATATTGATACCGGGGCTTATTTATTCTCTGTTATTTTGCGCAGGCATTTACCTATTCTGGATTAGCAGTGGTAATGCCATTGACTACCTTTTATCCATTTCTGGTTTAAAAAAATGGATGATCACCATGGAAGGTAGCTGGTTAAAATTCCTTTTCATATTTGGCCAGATCATTCTTCAACTGGTGTTGATCTTATTCTACTTTTCACTATTTAAATACCTTTTCCTGATTATTGGATCGCCCTTATTTGCTTATCTGAGCGAAAAAACGGAAGCCATCATGGAGAACAAGGATTTCCCGTTTAGCTTTGCACAACTTATAAAAGATATGGGCCGTGGTATTAAACTGGCATTTCGAAATGCACTATGGCAAACGGTGTACACAGTCTCCATTTTAATTCTATCATTCATCCCGTTTTTTGGCTGGTTTACTCCCCTATTTGCATTACTGATTGAATGCTATTATCTGGGCTTTTCAATGTTGGATTATAGTTGCGAAAGAAATAAATTATCTCCTTCGCAAAGTGTAGCATTTATCAGCAGGCATAAAGGATTGGCCATTGGTAATGGTATTGTTTTTTACCTGATGCACCTGGTAGTGATTGTTGGGTGGATATTGGCACCTAGTTACGCCGTAATAGCCGCCACCATCAGCATGTACAAAACAAAGGATTAGCCAAATTAAAGGTTGCATGGCAATATTGATAAAATTGTTGAATTGATAAATTGTTTTATTGATTTGTGAATCATGAATGGTGAAATAATGATCCTTCACCGTTGATAGTCCTTACTCAAATTAAAACTGATACATATTTGTAAAATCAAATCCTTCTTACAACAAAAAAAGACAACGACCCTCCAGGCAACTAGTAATCAAGTCTATCGGTTCAACAGTTCAACACGTTAACAATCAACCATCCAACAACTCAACCTTATTATGAGCAAAGTATATTTAATTCCATCTGTATTAGACGAATTGGCCATTCTCACCATTCCAGCTTATATCATCGAAGCGGTAAAAGATTGCCAGGTAATTTATGCAGAAAATGAACGAACTACCCGGCGCTTTTTAAAAAGTATTTGCAAAGAAATTGTAATTGATGACTATGAATGGTTTACCATACACAAGGCTGAGGAAGAACAAAAAAACAGTTTCCGCCAAAAAATTAAGGAAGGTAAAAATATAGCCATCATTAGTGAGGCCGGTTGCCCCGGCATAGCGGATCCGGGACAAGTACTAATTGAACTGGCGCAGCAATTAAATGTGGTAGTGAAGCCTTT
>JBBQKO010000314.1:0-4847 GCA_038327005.1 Chitinophagales bacterium
GACTTTCTTTAGCCTCATTTTTATTGCATTAATAGAAATTGGTAACATTTTTTTAGAAACGCTGATTGCTTTACTTTTTCCTTTTCGGTTGCTGCTGTGTGCTGCAATGAATACCACCGCCGCTCCAGTTCAACTGCATGGCATTGATAAATATAATTTCCCTTTTCGGAAAAGCTTTTTGAAAAATTGCTTTCACCTGCGCTTCTTTTTCTTTGGAAGAACCCATTGCTGTGTAAGATGGAAGTAGCACCACTCCATTGGTGACTAAGTAATTCAAATAACTGGCGGCGGGCACTCTTAAAAGCGTATCGCCTGTTTTGGGCTGCTCTGAAGGAATGAAATCAGACACCTCTACATCCAATGTTGTTTCAGTTGAATCAATTTTACGTGCCGTGATTTTTTGTGTCATAAAATCGGGCAACGGTACTTTTATAATGTTGAAGGGTTTTCCTTCCAGGTCTTTTGCCTGTTGCAGTATTCTATAATTTTCATTCATGCGTTCATAATTCATTTGGTTGATAATGCTGATGTTTTTTTCTTTTTCATCCACCCAGGCTAGCATGATGGTGTTCGCATTGGCAAAACGCACAAACTCATCTGTATGTCCGCCCGTGCCGCCACCATAATAGTTAGCAGTTATGTGGCGAAAAAAATGCAGCGGATCATCGGCCAATCCCTTTTTCATCCAGATAATATTTGTAACACCCAGCACTCTTTTAAATTCAGTTTCAATGTAGGCTCTTTTCAATTCGGGGTTGCGCTGAAATACAGTTGCTTCACACAATATCAATGTGCCATTTCCATTTACTTCAATGGCGCCACCTTCGTGTTTTACATTGGTGGTTAAGCGAACTGCTCCTTCTGCTACCGCCATCAAACTGTCAACAGAACCTGTTTTATTTATCCGTTCTTTTCTTTTTTCTAAATAAAATTTCACACTGTCCATATTCCCATTGTATTTCTCTTTTAAGAAACCGGGGTATCCATAGCTATTCCAGGCAAAATCAGCAACGCCGAGTTCCCCTTTTTCATTTATTAAAAAAGCAGCGCCATGGTCTCGGATCCAGTAACGGTCGCCAGGCATAATATAGCTTTTGTACATTGTTGTGTCAATGCCAAATAACCTGAGCCGGGCTCTTGCAGTTTGAAATAGACTGTCACTGTCAAACGCCATCTTTATTGTAACATGCGGTGCAAGTGATTTGATAATATCTGCAACAACAGGATAATATCTGTAGGTAGTATCTTTTTCCCAACCCAGCCAAACAGCATCATGCGGTTCCCACTCGGCGGGCATATAAAAGTTTTCACTTTTATTTTTGCAAGAAAAAAAAGAAGTAATGATGATGAGTAAAACAAACTGCTTCATGTATTGATTGTTGTTGATGGATGATTTATTTCTTTTAAAAAGATATCGGTTATTTTTTCGCTTTTAACCAGTATGTTTTTTAGTTGCCGGCGATCTTCCGTAACCAATTGATTGGGCTGATTTTTAAAAAGAAAATACAGGAAAAAAATGCTATAAAAAGGGTAGGAATTATACAGCTTCATTTTTAATAATTTTTATTTATGCATAATTGTATCCTACCAACCCAAAAAATTAAGGATGCTATTTATTTTTTTTCAGAAGGTTTTGCAAGCCATTCCATATATTTTTGCGCAAGAAACTGGTAGCCTTCTTTACGATATAGAGGTGTACTTACAGTAAAGTGGTCTCCCGGATAATAAGCAAATTTGAATGTTGAATTTAATTTTTTCATTTCTGTCTCAAGCATTACTACTGCATGGTTTAAAAGAAAATTGTCGCCAGTACCTACAGATATCCGAATCTTTCCATCCAAACTAACTTTTATTTGTTGCCAATTACTTCTAAGATACAATGAGATGTCATATTTTTTCCACTGAGTAACAACCGCAGGATCAATTTCGCCTGTGGTGCTGTTGCAAATATTTTGTGGCTTTCCGTTACTACCTTTCTTACTAAATACGGCATTAAAGGAATGCATTTGTTCACCACGAGATACAATGTTTTCCATCTGATAAACAGATTTCATAGTTGCCCATGGTATGCTCCCTGCCACCGTAGCCACCAATCTTAATGAACTGTCTTTATCATAAAAAATATTCTTGTCTTCGTATAAATTTACCTTTTGAAAATTCCGGAAGTCAACAGGGTCTGGTGCACTTGACCAACAGCCATCAAATACCCGAGGGTATTGCGTTTGAAGCCATAATACTGACCATCCTCCAGAACTATGACCGGTTAATAATTTTGCACCATTGCACCTGTATTTCATTTCGAGTAATGGAATGAACTCACCTGTCAGCGCATCTCCCCATGGTCCATTGTTATCACTATTCGCATACACCGAATGTCCCAATGAACAATTGCCATCCAGAAAAACCCTTATTACAGGAATCGTATCAATCGCCAAACCTGGGATTGAATCACCGGAATATCGATGATAGTTGCCGCCATACCCTGAAACAACATATAATACTGGGAATTTCCTTTGTGGTTCCTTGTAATATTCTTTTGGAAGAATAATGGCTGCATCTACGGTCATTGATTTGTTGTGAAACTTGCTAAGAATAGACGAAGGCGCTTTTAACTCTTTTACAAATTCAGTTTCTTTAAATACTTCAACCGCAGGAATGACTTTTGTAGCAACAATATTAAATACAGTTTTCAGATCTTTTGTGATGTGAATTTTCGCTGCCGGGTTAAACAGGTTGCCCGGAGTTTCTGCAATAGAACGTCCACCAAGGTTTCTATCCCATACAATTTGAAGATAATAATCGCCCCGTTCAATATCCGAAAGTGCGCAAGGGTAGGCGTTGGCATTGTCGTCAATTGTAACGGATTCACCGGGTTTTATATTTTTTGCAAAAACAGCAAAGGATGGGAAATATTTAAACCCTATAGCTCCATCTTTGGGTGATCTGTTTTCCTTCGATAAGTAAGCAATCACATACCCTGTAAATGATTCATTAAATACGCTGGACGAGTAACTTGCTTTTATTATTTGACCAAATCCGTTTGAGAGAAAAAGTGTTACGAGTAAAATACAGCACTTGATTTTTTTATATTTTCCCATTGGTGCCAATAAAAATTCTGTGTATCTATTTACGGGTGCAATCAATGCCGGAGGGCTTTGTTTAATTTTCATTTTAAATAAAATTTATTTTGTCGATAGTCTTTTGAAAACTCATTTATCTTTTAAATTGCTGCATCACCCAATAGCTCACAGCTATTATTGCAATAAAAACGATGCTTGAGAGAATCTCCCATTTGCTTAAACTGCTAAGCAACCATATAATTGATGCAATGCCAATTAAGGGAGTAACTAAACCACCGGGTGCCCTGAATATTTTTTCAGTACCAACCTGTTTGATCGTTCTTAATTTGATGGTAGATAAAATAACCGCCAGGTAAATAAGCAATATAGCTGCACTTGCCAACACTGCCAACTGTTTAAAACCGCCAGATACTGCTAAAATAAATATCATCGCAGCGTATATGGTAATAGCCCAATGAGGTGTAGCAAATGTTGGATGCACCTTGCCAAGAAATTTTGGAAATAATCCATCTTTAGCACCTGCAAACAAAAGGCGAGGTGTAGCCATTACATCGCCGCTGGTAATACCAAAACAGGAAACTGCTGCGGTAACTACCAATATGGTTGCGCCGACAGGTCCAATAATTTGTCCCGCTACCGCAGCCAATGGCGCTTCTTTATATCCAATGAGCTGGTTGCCTAAAATGCCCTGTGTTACCGTTTGAATGGATAAATAAACAATTAGTACTACGGTACCGCCCAACAGAATTCCCAGTGGAACTGTGCGTTGCGGTTTTTTTAATTCGCCGCAAACACCTAACGATACTTCAAAACCCGCAAAGGCATAAAATAGAATAAGTGCGGTATCGGCAAATGTTTTAAATGATGGTAAATGTTGCCATTGAAGGTTCGCTACTTTTATATGGCTTACTCCAAAAATGATGATTGCAAATATGGGAAACATTTTTATAATCGTTAGGAATTGCACAAATCTTGCACCGCCTTTCGCACCACGAATATTTACAAACACAATCATACCCAGTAAAATAAAATACAAGACTGCACGTACAGGCGGGTTAACAAAAACAGGAAATAAAACAGCCAATGAATCTGCAAGGATATTCATAACAGCGGCACTGCCTAAGATTCCCCAACCTAAAGTGTATAACCAGTTGGCAATAAAGCCTGCAAACGGCCCAAAAGCTGCCTCTATATAAGCATAAGACCCGCCACTTGTAGTAATACGGCTTCCCACTTCTGCATAGCAAAGCATGATCGTAGCTAACATTATGCTGCAAAATAAATAACAAAAAACGCTAAAGGCACCTAATTGTATTCCAATAATTGCAGGCAAAGCAAATATGCCTGAGCCGATCGAATTATTTATAATAGACAAAGTAAATGCCGGTAAGCCAACTACCCGTTTTAATCCCTCATCTGTTTTTTCAATTGCCATATTTTGTTTATATATTTTTTAAAATTTACTGCTATTTTGCTTTTAAAATCTTTTTAAAAATTCTTTTAAAAAAAGTTTATGGATATTGTTTTTACTGTGCCCATTTTCTACCGATGCCTTTTTGATGAATGGAAATGCAATAACATCCTCCATTTCTAAAGTAGCTAAGATATAGCACATATCTCTTGTGTAAAAAGATTGCTCAGGAATAATAATTTTAATTTCATTTTTAATATTAGCAGTTTTTAAATCAATTCAGCCTTTCCATACCTTCTATTACACGATAAGGTGTTTTGAAAAAGTCATTGATCGTTTCATTAAACTGTTTACTT
>JBBQKO010000315.1:0-4772 GCA_038327005.1 Chitinophagales bacterium
ACAGGGTGAAGAACACCAGTGCAGCCATTAACTGATAAGTATGATCACTTATATTTCAACGATAAAAGTTACCTACAGTGATACAGACCAGATGGGTTATGTACACCACAATAATTATGTGAAGTACTACGAAACTGCCCGATGGGAATTGTTTGAACAGTTGGGCATACCCTACAAGGCTGTGGAAGAAAAAGGTTTTATGCTACCCGTTACAAGGATGGATTTGAAGTTTATTAAACCGGCCTATTATGATGAACGGTTAACCATTGAAACAACTTTACACAAAATAAGCGGAGCTAAAATCTTTTTTAGGTATAAGCTTTTTAATGAGGCTGGCACATTAGTAAATAAAGCCGAGGTTACGCTTGCTTTTATAAATTCAGCAACAAGGCAACCTTGCTTGGCACCAGAATTTATTTGGCAAAAGATACACGGAAAGGGTTTGGAGAATAAAGCCTCTGTCAACTGGATGAATCAATAAGTGATGCACTAGATTAAGCAAGCAACTTTTTACAGCAGGCGTGCTAAACATAAAACCAGATAAATGCAACTGACTACGTTGATAGAAAATTATGTTGAACAAAAGTCTTTACTTGCAGAGCATGGCTTATCCATGTTAATAGATACCGGCGCAAAAAAAATACTTTTCGATACCGGGCAAACAGATAAATTTTTGTTGAATGCAAAGGCACTCGGTATTGATGTGGTGGATATTGATTATGTTGTTTTATCCCATGGCCACTATGATCATACAGGAGGCCTGTATCCTTTTTTAAAAGCAAATAAGAAAGCAACTATTATCTGTAAAAAGGAAGTATTCGAAGGTAAATACAATGATGCCGGCAAATTTATTGGTACCATCTGGCAAGAAGATCTGCTGAAAGAAAGAACCATTTTTATTGATAAAATTACAGAGCTCACTCCGGGCGTTTTTATCGTTCCCGATATCACCATTCATCATCCCCTGGATACACATTTTGAAGGATTGAAAAAGATGACTGATAATAGTTTGGTACCGGATGACATGCAGGACGAATTGTTTATTGCAATATTATTTGAAAATAAAATGAACATATTAACAGCGTGTTCACACAATGGCATCAGTAATATTTGCAGTACTGCCAGTGATATTTTTAAGCTTCCGGTAGCAACTGTTACCGGTGGTTTTCATTTAAGGCATTGCGCTGCTGATCAATATAATTTCCTGGTAAAATACTTTCAAAAAATGCCTGACACCATCCTCGGTACCTGCCACTGTACCGGTGTAGAAAAATTCAGTAAATTACAAAGGGATTTAGAAAATCCCGTGTTTTACAATTACACGGGCAGATGTAATAATTTTTGAAACAAAGTGATTGTAATTAAAAAATAATAACGCCTGGGAAGAAAGCATGACATTGTAAATGCAATGTGCCAAACTGCGGTTTAGCAGTGGACTATGTCATGGCACAAAAAGTTCTTTAAATTATCATACCGCAATTGCGAAACCCCAACGTTGAATGCACTGTACCATTCAGGCTTTCCGACTACAAATTTATTAGTCCTGGTAATGCATGGTTGAGTAATGTGCGGTCAATTGTATTTCATATAATCACCCACTATTCATATACCATTTCAAAAGTATTGGGTATCTCAATAAAAGATATCCATTCAACACAAATGAAAGTGACAAAATGGGTAAAGTATGTATCACTATGCTAAGGCTTTTTAGCCATTGGTTGACGTTATTAAAAATGTAGTTTGGTTGTAAGCAAACTGAGGTATTTTTCTACGTCGGGGTTTCAAAGTGGCTCTTTTGTTTTTTGTAGTGTATGCGGTGAAAACCCCGCCGAGATAGATATTGAAAAATTGAAAATGTAAAAATTTTGGATGAATAAAGATTTGATTGAGGTGTGTCGATCCAATGGTTTTTGGTAGCCTTGTGATCGAATCTGTTGGATCGATTCCTGCACAGCTTAGCCTACACCTTGATTGGGGGTATGGAGCATCGTTTGATAAGGAGCGGTGGATACTCTCCTGCCTTACTCAACTAACTGGAGTGCTTCTTAATTGCCGGTAATTTTAATCCGCTAAGTTTTTCTTCTATCAGGGATAATTTTTTAGGAAACAATACGCTTCCCTGGTATTTATTCAAAGATGATTCAATGGCTACAATTGGCACTTTGCTTTTGTTGAACTGCTCTATTTTGTTTTCTAATGCTGTTTGCATAATTGAAAGTTATTCAAATTTTCTTTGGGCTACAAATCCGTCATATTCCTTTCCTGGTTCGAATGTATAGAGTTTGTCTTCGATTTGGCCTCCAAACTATTTTTTACAGCAGCACTTGAAAACATGACTGTTGTCAATATTATTTATGCTTACTATAGCATTAATTTTTAGCTGTCGTTTGCTTTGTAAAAACGATGTGCCACATTCCTCTAATTTCTCCTGCTTTGTAGCCTTTTGCTTTATCTGCCGGATATAAGGAATCAATAACAGGTTGCAAATTTTTTGCAATATCTTTTTCGATAGTTCCGTGGCAACTTAAGCACATTGGCTGCATTAGAATGGGTTTGTAATAATTCACCTTGCTGTTACCGGATACTACTACAGACTTCAGCGAATCATTTTTTGCGGCCATAGCAAGATAGTCTTGCCACACTGCTATATCCATTTCCTGTAGTGCATTTCCGGCGTTGCGGGCTTTATCCGACACCCGGCTCACCCTAATTTCTTCCGATGCATATAGGGCAGTAATGGGTAAGGCCTGCACATTGCAAAACTTTAAAGCATCGGCGTGTCCTTTTGCTGCAATCGTTTTAAGCAATACAGTACGCAGCGTATCAAAAGTTATTTTTACAATACTATCGCCTTTTTTAAGGTAGGCTGCTTTTTCATTTGTTTCCTGTTTATTTTTGTCTGTGGCAGCGTTATTGCAGGCCACCGTCATAAAAATGAGCACCGTAAAAAAAGTAATTTTTTTCATTTGTAAATAATATTATGTTGGTGAAAACAAAGTAAAGAAGTTAAAATTACTTTTTTGCAGCTTAGTAAACCGTAACAAAAGTTACTCAATAAATTCGGCTTCGTTTTTACCTTTATGTAAAGTAAAATTTCAATGATGGCAACAATACAATTAACTACAGCAGCTTTTAAAGACAAAGTATTTAATTACGATACTGAACAAGAATGGAAATACCAGGGAAGCCTTCCTGCAATTATTGATTTTTACGCAGATTGGTGTGGTCCCTGTAAAATGGTAGCGCCAATACTGGAAGAACTGTCCATTGAATATAAAGGCAGATTGGTTATTTACAAAGTAAATACAGATGTGGAGCAGGAACTGTCATCGGTGTTTGGTATTCAAAGCATTCCCACCGTTCTTTTTATTGGTGCCGATGGTGAACCAATGATGCAGCCAGGTGCTCTTCCCAAACATACCTTTAAAAAAATTATTGAAGAAAAATTACTGACTACCATAAAAACGGAGGATTAATACAAAGGTTAGTTTCACAGGCATTAATATCATTGAGTTGCTAATGCTATTTTTTAATTCGTCCTTCAAAATAATATACCCTGGTTGTACTTCCATTTAGCCAGATAAGGTTGCTTCTTTGGTCTATGTCAAAGTAGGTAGTTTCTCTTGTATCCGGGTTATTTTTAAGCCAAATGGAATTGGTGGTTTGGGCAATTATTGGCAGGCAGAAAAGTAAATTACTTATGAAACTCATTCCTGCTTCCGCTGCGCTTTTGACCGGGAAAAACCAGGCCATAATGTCTGGAGTACGAAAAAAATTATTACCTGTCATTACTGGAACAAGATTTCGAATTGGACAGCCTAATAAACAGCGTTAAAAACTGACTTTACAATTCAGTCTTTTCAAATTACCTTTTATTGAAAATTATTTTATCTTAAATTGTACAATATGGATGGTATAGTTTTTTGTCTCCATAATAGATAGCTGATATTTACTCAAATCTACTTCTATACTCCTCGTCGTTGATACATAATATCTTGCGCTGTGCCGTTTCCCGTAAGGCAGACAAAAGAAGCCTGCTGCCAGTTATTTTTTTATGAAAGAATAAATGGGTGACAAGAATCATCATCTGTGTAACAAAAGTCACGTTCCGGTAAAAAAGTTATAGCAATATTTGTTAGTGAATATTCACAAACAAATATGCTGTCTTTGCATGAAAATTACGGATCGACAACTAGAAATAATCAAAGCCGCAGGTGAAATCCTTACTGAATCAGGTATTGCTGGCCTTACTACCAAAAAGCTTGCTGCCAAAATGGGCTTTGCAGAATCTGCACTTTACCGGCACTTTACTGGCAAAGAGGAAATTATGGTTACCATGCTTCAATATTTAGCTGCCGACATGGACAAGCGTTTAAAAGACTGTCTGTTGAATATTGATGAGTCTGAATTTCAACTGAAAGAAGTGTTTAACAACCAGTTCGATTTTTTTAAAAAGAATCCTCATTTTTTAGTGGCTATTTTCTCTGATGGATTGCTGGAAGAAAGCAAAGTTATTAATGATGCCATCATGCAGATAATGGCCGTTAAAAGAAAATACCTTTTACAGATTATTAAAAAAGGCCAGGAAGAAGGCGTCTTTAAAAATACTTTATCTGTAGATGATATGGTTCACATCGTTATGGGCAGTTTTAGATTACACATGCTGCAATGGCGTATGGCAGCTTTCTCCTTTGATGTAAAATTGAAAGGAAATAAACTGATGACAAGCATCCTGACTTTAATAAAAATCTAATTAAAAGGTGATGAAAAAA
>JBBQKO010000316.1:0-4746 GCA_038327005.1 Chitinophagales bacterium
TAAGTCCAACTTTTGATAAAGATTTTGTACAATTTCAGGTTTGTAGATGCTGAAAATAAAATTGACGATCAAGCCGCCGGCTTCAATGCATAAGCCAATAAATATGACCCAGGCAACAATTTGCAGACCCTTAAATACGAAATTATTTGTCTTTGACATAATTTTAAAAGTTTAAATTATATCACAAACGTAATAAATATTTATTGATAAACAATAAAAATATAGTTTAATTCAAAAAATATATTTTTATTACCAATTTGCCAATTCAGCAGTGGAGCAGTTGAACTTATCGTTGTGGCATATCGTCCGTTAAAATGACCGCTAACAAATAAATGTAAGCAAAGTGAGAATTTGAATATTGGAAACTGCGGGAAGAAGAAGAAGAAAACCTGTTTAAAGTATATTGAGCTCAATGGCCGCAATAGCAAAAAATGCAGAGCGATATCAGATGGGCAGTGATGGTCATTTCTTCATCGCCGTTTGCGCAATCCATCTGGCAATGGATTTGATTTAGTAGATGCGTTTACCCCTTCTGTTTCAAAATTTTCACACTCCAGCTAATCGAATAAATCAGATAGCGCAATCCAAACAGCACAATCAAGGTAATACCGAGGATCGTTAATGTAAAATTTTTCTGTTGGTCAACTGAAAACATTTTCGCTTTGTAAACCGCTTTTACTTTTTTTACTTTTTCGATTTCAGTATTTACCGAAGTTGACGTTGCAAAGTCAGTGGAGTCTGTTTCCGTAATTCTATTTTTATCAATAAAGGCGATTAGTTTTTTTGGATTGTCAAAATCAATGGTAACCAGCAGCTCCTTAATTTCCGGCGTCCACACACTGTCCAGCTTTATCTGTATGCTATCGGTTGCTGCGAGGTAGTCTAACCGCTGCCATAATTTGTAAGGACTGTTCAACTCTGTGTGGGTTAAATCTACTATTTCGTTGTTCTTATCATAAAACCATTGCTGGTTTTGCATTTTCGTTTTATAAGGTTTTGCCATGCCATCAGCCAATGTCGTTTTTTTTACGATCGTTTCATCCAATTGCAGCGTCTGGTTATTTTGCATGAAGTTATAGATGTACGTACTTACAAATGCCCCTATTACCAAAAGTATGGTGATCAATAGTATGATAAACTCCCGGGCGATTACTTTTTTTGTATGAAGTTGCATGGTGTTAAAAAATCGGCCATTACCGGTTGATTGAATGTAATAGTAGTATTTAAAATAGGTTGCTTATGATAGTAACTCCCACTGGTAAAAATATATTGCATCCAAAGCTGACAAATGTTGAATTATTTGGCACGGATAATACAATGATTTTTGAAAAGGTATTAGGATAATCAACGCATTGTGAACTCGCCGTGGCTTTCATTGGATGCATAGCTGCTACAGGTGACGAATCTGAGCCTTACGTACCCGATCCCTCAATTCGAATCAATTTCTAAAACAGTTTCCTTCCTTTCCGCCAAATGAGTATTTAAGAATTAACTTTGGAGGAACTAAGTTGAAAGGATTTATTAAACCCGTCTTAACCTTTTGCCTGTACCATAGCAACCGGTTATTTTTTATAAAATTCACAACGGCTTTAACCGGATTACATAAAATTTATATAAACCATATGGATACCATTTCGAGTTTCGATACAACCTTTGAACCCACTCTGGTAAAAGAAATGTACCAGTTTGGCGAGGTCAAACATTTTAAAGAAGGCGACATCATTATGGATTACGGCAAGTACATCCGCATGATGCCCATTGTAGTAAAGGGAACCGTAAAAGTGCTGCGAATGGATGACAACGGAAAGGAGATCTTATTGTATTATCTATCCAGTAATGAGAGTTGTTCGATGGCCTATAGCTGCTGTGTAGAAGCAAAGAAGAGCGAGGTGAAAGCCATCGCCGAAGATGAAGTGGAATTGATTGCCATCCCTCATATTAAATTAGATGAGTGGCTTTGCAAATATCCCAGTTGGAAAAATTACATCATGCGAAGTTTCAATGAACGCTTTTTAGAATTGCTGAAATCAATTGAAAGCATCGCCTTTCATAAATTAGATGAGCGCCTGATTGCCTACCTGCGGGAAAAGCAACGTCTTTCAGGATCCAGCGTTATCAGGGCATCGCATTATTTAATTGCAGATGAACTGGCAACTTCCAGGGTGGTCGTTTCCCGCCTGCTGAAGCAATTGGAGAATGAAGGGAAAATTTTATTGTACCGAAATGAGATCAAGTTGATGAAAGAATTTAATTAAGAATGTCAGCCTGCGTTAGAGAAATAATTTAGCAAATATTTTTTAACTTTTCATTCCCGGAATAATTAAGATTTAATAAATATTTTTTGTGACAAGCTGTATTTCTCTGCGGAGCATCGTTGTTCATTTATCCCGTTATTCGGGACTCACTTGTACGGCAAAACAGTTTGCATCCTTTTTCCTTCTCTTTTAGCGTTTACAAAAAGGGCGCTGATGTTTCACCAAAAAGAACTGGAAAATGCAAAGCTGATTCTAAGAAAACTTGCAAATAAATAAGACGATTTATCCTATGAGAAAAAAGCTTTGAGGTATCATTGTCAAGCTCCCCTCTGCCTTTGGAGTGTACTATAAGAGCGCTGATGTTTCGCTGAATAGAACTGAAAAATGCTATGCTAATTCTAAATTATTGTAAAAGAAAAATGCGTCCACCAATCGAATTTGAAAATAGCTTTGAGGTATCAGTGTCAAGCTCCCCTCTGCCCTTGGAGAGGGGCTGGGGGTGAGGTAGGTGGATAAGGCTTCTTATGAACTTTAATAATGTGATAGTAAAATGATTCTACATTAAATTAGGGGAAATATGAAAACAAGGATTTTAGTAATAAATATTCTTTTTTTGCTGATCACTTTTTCAGCATGCAGTAAATCAAAAACCAGCATTCCAGTAACGCCAACCACAGTGACCGATAGTTTTGTTAAGGGTGCCGACATTGGCTGGCTACCGCAAATGGAAGCCACGGGCTACAAATTTTACAACGAAAATGGAGTGGAGCAGGATTGTTTCCAACTACTAAAAGATCATGGCATCAATACCGTTCGATTGCGTACCTGGGTAAATCCGTCCGATGATAAAGCAAGCGGCCATTGTAGTAAAGATGAAACGGTTGCGTTGGCCGTTAGGGCAAAAAAGTGGGGTATGCGGGTTATGATCAATTTTCACTACAGCGATACATGGGCAGATCCGGGCCAGCAAAAGAAACCTGCCGCTTGGGAAGGGCACGACTTTCCGCAGTTATTAAAAGACTTGGACGATTATACGGTGGATGTAATGTCGGCGCTTAAAGCCAATGGCATTACTCCTGAATGGGTGCAGGTGGGTAATGAAACATCAGGTGGCATGATTTATCCGGAAGGAAGTATCAATAATTGGCCAGGTCTTGTACAGCTCATCAACAAAGGTTATGATGCAGTAAAGGCAGTCAGTCCAACTTCAAAAGTAGTACTTCATATTGACCAGGGCAACAATAACGCAAGATTTAGATGCTGGTTTGACAATGCCAAAAGCAATGGCGCAAAATATGATGTGATTGGATTGTCTTATTACCCATTCTGGCTCACCGGTAATCCAGATTACAGTTTGTCCATTGATGATCTTGCGGGTAATATGAATGATATGGTAGCGAGGTACGGCAAAGAAGTAATGGTGGTAGAAGTAGGAGGGGAAGATACCAAAGTGCAAAACACTTTTGATATGTTAGTTGCGGTACAAAAGAAAGTAAAAGCAGTAACCAATGGCAAGGGCCTCGGCGTAATATATTGGGAGCCGCAAGGCGCCAGAACCTGGAGCAACTATGCATTGAGCTCCTGGGGCAGCAATGGCCGGCCCACGGCAGCACTCAAAGCATTTAAGTGATTTTAAAAAATAAGTCTAACTCCTGTGTGAATAGTAAATGGCGGATCGTCAAATATTTCATTGACCATTCACCACTCATCACTCGCCAAGCTTCACTCATCACACCTCACTCAACACCCATCACTCGCCATTCACTGCCCGCCATTCCTCAGTCATCACCCAACATTCGTCACTCGTCATTCATCACTCGTCATTCACTTCCCGTTATTCCTCAGTCATCACCCAACATTCGTCACTCATCCCTCATCACTCATCCCTCGTCATTCCTCATTCATCACTCATCACCCGTCACTCATCCCTCATCATTCATCATCCGTCACTCATCTCTCATCTCTCTTTATTCATCACTCATCATTCATTACTCATCACTCCCCACACACCCTCTCGTAGTTTCAGATCACGAATCAATGTTCCACCTTTGTCCTAACAACACTCTATATCGATCAATTATTGCAACGCCGATGGAGGTCTTCAGGCTTTCTGCTGTTAATCGGTATTCTCACTTTTTTTACGGGAAAGTTTGCTTACGTATTTCACCACTAATTTTTTTTTTTTATTCTTTGTATTTTTTACATGACAGTTCAGTACAGTTGAATATGTTGCTTTAGTTAACTTCGGGCATGTTTGCTTGTTTATATTAAAATTTTTATAACTAATGGGTGTAATTCTCGGTGTTGTTTTTCATTTTATAGGTGGTTTTGCGTCTGGCAGTTTTTATATGCCTTACAAAAAAGTAAAAGGTTGGAGTTGGGAAAGTTTTTGGATTGTGGGCGGCCTTTTTTCCTGGCTGATAGCCCCGCCTGTTGCAGCTTATCTTACTATTCCCGGTTTTGCAGACATCATTCGTAATTCAAGCGGCGC
>JBBQKO010000317.1:0-4744 GCA_038327005.1 Chitinophagales bacterium
ATCCTTGATGCCATGTATGAATGTATGCCTTCTCACAGGGATGATGTGAAACCACATGCTCCAAGAATGGTTAAGTTAACCATTGATAAAGAATACATCGGTGCGGTAATCGGACCCGGCGGTAAAGTAATACAGGAAATTCAAAGAGAAACTGGTGCTACGGTAAACATTGAGGAAGTGAATAATGTGGGAGAAGTAAGTGTGTTTTCTGCATCTAAAGAAAGTTTGGACAAAGCGGTAAACTGGATCAAAGGCTTGATAGCAGTACCTGTTGTAGGTGATACTTACGAAGGAACTGTGAAGAGCATTAAGGAATTTGGTGCTTTCGTTGAATTTTTACCAAAGAAAGAAGGTTTGTTGCACATCAGTGAAATAAGCTGGAAGCGTTTGGAAACAATGGAAGGAATCTTTAAAGAGGGCGATCGTGTGAAAGTGAAATTGTTAGAGATTGACCAACGTACCGGTAAGTTTAAATTAAGCCGTAAGGCATTGATGCCAAGGCCGTAATTTATTTATTTAGTTCAAAAGCTCCGAAGATTTCTTCGGGGCTTTTTTTTGCCTGGTCGATACTAAAGATCTTAACCCGGTCGGCACCGCAGGTATTAACCCGGTCGGAACCGCAGGTCAGACCGGGTTAAGACCTGCGGGTAGCAAATACATCCGGTCTGACCTGTGGTGCCGACCGGATGCGGCTTTTGATCTGCGGTTAGCAAATACATCCGGTCTGACCTGCGGTGCCGACCGGATGCGGCTTTTGATCTGCGGGTAGCTAATACATCCGGTCTGAGCTGCGGTGCCGACCGGATTCGGCTTTTGATCTGCGGGTAGCTAATACATCCGGTCTGAACTGCGGTGCCGACCGGATTCGGCTTTTGATCTGCGGGTAGCAAATACATCCGGTCTGAGCTGCGGTGCCGACCGGATAGAACACTTTCGGTATCGACTGGTTGCTGCTAGTGACCTGCGGTACCGATCGGTTGGCAATCTGCATTTACTTCTTGAGCAACTGCACGATCCTGGGAAGATTGTTTTGTTTTAAACCTACATACATTTCGGCGGTGGCACCAAAGCTGCTGTAGAAAAATGCAAGGCTGCTGACATCACTGCCTTCAAAATCGAGCAGCAGATCTTTGCCTGCATTGTCTTTTATAAAGGCATTGATGAGGGCATGTGAAGCTCCAATGGTTTTGCCATTCGGGTGATTGCCTACCAAAATATAATACACCCTTTTGTGACAGAAAAACAAGGCGCAGGATGCCACCAACTGTCCGGAAGGCAAATAGATTCCATAGGTGGTAGCCTTTTGCTGCTCATGTAATTGCTGGTATAATTGTGCAAAGCGTTTGTAGTCTTCCGTTGTTGCCGGAGAAAATTCTTTGCCTTGTTCCAGCGCCAAAGCAATCACTTCATCGATTGCGATATTTTTGCGGATTTCACAATGTAGCTTTTCCGCTTTTTTGATGTTTCTTTTTAAATTGATCCGAAATCCGGCACACAATTTTTCGTAACTATCATTGAGTGGCAGCACATAATTAACCCGGTCGTACAATTGAAATTGCTTTAAATAAAAGCGGTTACCGGCATTTAAATAGATATCCCAATATTTAAATTTTGTAGGTATAGCCAGTAAGAAATCATTTACAAGGGTGGCTGATATGTTGGTGCCAAACACACCCAGACAGGATGTGAAAAAGGGCTGGTACAAATAATGAATGCGATATTTTTTGTTCCAGGTTAGTGGCATTACGGCTTCATAATCGTTTAATACGAGGGCATCCCAATAGTGCGCCATCGTATCAAGGTAAATGGAAGTGCCATAGATTAAACCATTGTCTGAATGATTGATACAGGCATCCCATTTAACTTTATCTATCTGGTGATATGGCAGGTATTGTATGGCCATATTCAAAAAGGAATTTGAGGAACCAGTTTTTTAAGGCTGATGCTTTGTATATCGAAACTAAATGAAATGTTTTTTAAAAAGCGTTTCTCTGTTATTGTTGATTTGAAATAATCCTTATACACTTTACTATATAAAACCGGAATAAAAACATTCACCGTATTGCTAAACAAAGAGATCTGCAGGCCCGCATCATAAATAAACTTCCCTGTGCCTGCATCGTTTTTCCAGGCTTCTGCATAAGTGCCAATATCAACAAATAGTTTCAACGGAATTTTAAACGGCAGCACTTTTAAAGGGTTAATATTTTCAGGTATATCTGTTGTGAAATTGGCTGCACTGAGCCAGTTATCAGTCTTACCAATTTTGCTATTTAAGAAATCTGTTCTCACTTTAAAGAAACCATCCCGTTGCATAATTTGCTGAGAGGAGTACCCTTCAAATTCATTTCTGCCAACAAAATAATCGCTGTAGGTATAATCCTCATAGCCTTTTGGTCCTGTCATGTTTAAGTGGTAGCGGTCGGTTTCAAATTGTTTCAGGAATGTTTTATCACCAAGGTAAAAGAATTTGCCGGCAAAGACGCGGACATTCATTCCTCCTCCTTTGCTGTAATTAAAAAAGTAATTGCCGGTAAAAGCAAGGCGTGCAAATCCTTTACCTTGCTCCAGTTGCAACTCTCCCCGGTAAGGATACAACACTCGCTTGTTATCCACCACAAAACGCAATTGATTGACATACCTGTTTTTAAAAGGATAGGAGATGAGTTCAATTTGATTGACGGTATCTCTTGAAAAAAGCAAACCCTGTTCCCTTATTAAAAAAGTTTTCCATTGCAGGTATTTCAGCATTTGGCTGCGAGGATTTTTATTTGCAAAAACAAGTTTAAATGAAGGTACCAATTTACTAAAGCGCTGGTAGTTTATTTTACTGGTGGAGTCCGTAAAAGAGTCGCCGTTAAAAGTTGCTCCAGCCAAAGCTAATTCAGCCTTCATGCCATCATTGCCCGGAAGCCAGGTATAGCTCATTCGTCCCAGGCCATTGAGTCGCTTGCTGCTTGTAGCATATAGCGGCGCTACTAGAAACTGAAATTTTTCTGCCGGTAAAGTGTAGTTGTGAATCAATCCGCCCAACATGGCTTTGTCGTAAAAATTAAAGCCAACCAGTGGTGCAATAAATATGTTGTGTTTTTGATCGCTGTTATGTAAATTAAAAAAGGAAGAAAATTTAAATCCTTTCTTTACAGGGGTACCTGGTAGCAGCCCTTTTTTTAAAAGTAGTGCAAATAGCTGGTCAAGATTTTTTCCACTCACTTCTTCCAGCACTTGCTTAAAATCTTCCGGGTAGGGATGTTTAAATTGCCAGCGTTGATAATATGCATGCATGCAACTGTCAAATATTGTTGTGCCCAATTCTTTCTCCAGAAGTTTTATCCATTCGGCGGCTTTATAGTAACTAATCAAACCATAATTTGCTTCACTGAAATTTTCTGAGGGTGTTTCAATTGGCTGATCTTTCTTTAAGGAAGCCATTGTTTTGAAACCGACCTCGTACAAATCTTTTGGAATTCTTTTTGAAAAAAAAGTTGGTTTACCTGTAGTTGCGTTTGCCGTAAAACTGGCTGCTGCATTGTACCGGTCATCATAGTAGGTATTGATCCCCTCATCCATCCAGGGATGCATTCTTTCATTGGTAGCGAGGATGCCCTGGTTCCAATTATGTCCCACCTCATGTTCTATTACACGCTCTAAATCCGATTCGCTGTCGACCGGCGATATAGAAGTAATGGTTGGGTATTCCATACCGCCTGCAAAACCCATTTCAGCTTCTACCACACTTACAATCTCGTAAGGATATTCTCCCAGCCAGTTGCCTCTGGTAAGAATTGCCTGCTTTATAAAGGGAATACTACGGCCCCAATAATTATTGTCGGTGGTTTTTGGAAGATGATAACTATACAGGTTGATTTTTCGTCCGCTTTTTAATTGCAGCGTATCATGATAAACTATAAAACGCTTATCGGCAAACCAGGCAAAGTCGTGGATATTATCCTGTTTAAAGTGAATGGTTTTTGTTGTGTTAGATGAACCGATTTCACTTGGCTCAATCACTTGTTTTTTAGCTTCATTGCAATCAGTGCAAATTACCGGCTTCTTAACTCTTTTTCCGAGCCAGCTTTTTTCTTCTTCATCCTGTAAAATTCCGGTGGCAGCCACTACATAGTTTTGCGGCAATGTAATTTGTACTTCATAGTTGCCAAACTCGTTGTAAAACTCGCCCTGGTCAAGGTAGGGCATAGGATGCCAGCCTGTCCGGTCATACACTGCGGGCTTTGGAAACCATTGTGTTATTTGGTAGGAGTCGCCAACATGACCACCTCTTGAGAAATTGACAGGTAATTGTTCATGAAAAGGCGTTTGTATTTTGATATGACTTTTCGGGGCTAAGGGCTGTGGTAAAATGATTTTAATGATATCCTGATGCAGGGGGTGATCTTCCATTTTTGCTACTGTTCCGTTCACTTTAAAATCAAGTCTGTTTATATAGCCACGCTGGTCATTATCGCTGAAATAAAAATCAGTCCGGCCATTTTCCAGTAGCTGATCACTCAATGCCGTGCGGTCGTGTTTATAATAAATGGGCCAAACGTGAAACCACATAAAATATAATGTTTGGGGTGGGTTATTGTAATAATAAAATTTAAAAAAAACAAATACAAACTTTTAAACAAACTGCACCAGATTAAAAGACCAACATTTTGTTCGTATTGGAACAATATTTTTTTTGAGCCCGGCTTTATAAAATCTATTAAACTTGAGTGGCAAATGTGATTTTATTATTCAT
>JBBQKO010000318.1:0-4737 GCA_038327005.1 Chitinophagales bacterium
TAAAATTAACAGCGTTGTGAGTCTTTGCTGACCATCCACAATATCAAGATAAGTGCTGCTTTCCTGGGGCTTTGCAGTAATTACTGAACCCAAAAAATAATTGGGTTCATCGCTTTCATAGGCTTCACATAAATCTTCCCACAATTGTTCCACCTGTTCTGTACCCCACTTGTAAGGACGTTGATAAATTGGAATCTGATACAAAGAATCAGCATTGCCGAACAGTTCTTTTATTGTCAGGCTTTGGGGTTTAAATACATCAGACATTGTAAATAAATTTTTTATGGGGTTAATAATTTGAAATAGTTGCTGTGATTAGTTCATTTTCTTGTACAATGGGCAAGAATAGAATCAATATGGCCAGAATTATTTTTAAATATAATGTAGATTAAAAAGTAATTAATTTTTAGTGAGTCCAATATTAATTTGAATTTTCTTGTTCGTTCAACCAAGCCAGCTTCTAAATTGAAGGGCAGGACGATTTTAGCAAGTAATCTGCTTCCTATCAATTCTGTTTCGCTCAGTTGATTGGTAAATTGTTTAAGGTTCTGATTCATGTCAAACTATTAGGGATCAACAATGTACACCAAAATATCAATAAAATACAAAAAGGGTAATAACTAGAATGGCTTAATTGCAACACCTCGAATACGCAGAATGCATTAGGAGCTTTTAGCTACTAAAGAAATTATTGCATCAATGTAGGCTGTCTGCAATGTCGAGCTGCTGGTTCATAAACAATCCTTTGATGAAATTTTCTGCAGCATCCGGCACATGAAAGCAGATGGTTAAGGAGGCAGTGTTGGTTCGCATCACCATCCGGTCGCCCATGATATCAAAGGGAGTCCGTAAATCGGAGAAGGTAAATAACTTAAACGTTTTGCCGCCATGGCGATAGCCTTCATTGTGCAGAAAGGCAGCATACGCAGCATCTGCTCGTTCGATAATTTTATAAATAGCAGCCGACAAAGGATACTGGTAATTGAGTGTAATACGCTGGCCTGGTTTTGATGTAGCAAGGGTTAACAGAAAACGCATGTAGGGTTAAATTGTGTATGTGCTAAAGGTAACTGAAAAGACGGGACATTGTAAATATTAAGTTTATTATTTTTCAGTGAATGCTAAGGCGTTTAAACAAGGTGTATCCCCCAAATGCAGAAGCCGATCGCTATTGCATCCAGCGCCTGAAGATGAAATCCCGCAAAGCTACTATAACAGACGCATTTACACCGGGTATAGTGTGCGCAAAAAATGAGCTACAGTCCGGGACTTACTATCGCATTAAAAATCACAGTCGTGTAAAACTTAAAGTGTTTGTTGGATAATACCAAGCAACGGTTAAATTTCCAAATTTCAGGGAAGAGTTAACAGGCACTTCCTGGCTTCCCGTTAAAGAAATACCGATCGTAAAAATAGTTGCGAAATATTTTTGTGAAACGAAAGAAGCAAGTGAAAAGATCATAAAGCTGCCGAGAAAATAATTGTGTAAATTTTCGATGACTTTTAATTTTAGATTGTAAGTCAAAAGAATTATTCAGAATTATTACAAGAGTCAGCAGGAGGAATAGTTAACGAAAAGTAAAATAATAGCGTTATAAGCTCTACCAGGAAGTTGATCTGGTGGCTAAAAATAATATAACAAATGGGGCCGTGCCACCGGCTTTTTAAAGATGCTGTTTTGTATAGAAAGTAATTTCTTTTAGCAGAATACAGCAACATTTATCACAAATGTTGGGCTAACTGTTTTTAACTTTTTGAGTGGTCAGGTTTTTTGCTTCGGCAAATGCTTTGCGCCCATCGGGCAATATTACCCGGTAGTATTTTCCATTGAACGCTTCTGCCTGCAGGCTAATATCTTTATTGAGGGTGGCAATTGGTTGCAGGTTGAAAAGGTCGGCATACACCTTGGTTTGCCGGGAAGTGATCATCGCCGGATTCAATACTTTATTCCCCGTTTTTATCGCAGGCTCCTTAGTTTTTTCTACAAAAGCCAGCGGGTCAATAGGGCCGCCAAAAGTGTAGATACCAAAATGAAGGTGTGAAGCTGTGTAGATGGCATTACCAGTATTACCGGTTAAACCGATTACTTCACCTGCTTTTACCCGTTGACCGGTTGTAACCAATTGTTGGTGTAAGTGTGCATAGTAAACATTGTAATTACTGTTGTCGGGCTGCATGAATATTACTTTTCCACCCAGTTTATTTTCAGATACACTGGTAATGTATCCATCGGCTACCGCCACGGCAGGCGATTTGGCTGGTGCAAAAATATCGATACCCTCATGTTTGCGGGCTCCGCCGTCACGGCCATCTCCCCAGAAGCTGCCAATATTACTTTTAGCAGAAGCTGCTATGGGAAAGGTGAAAGAAGCCATGGGACTTATCGAAATTGCATAGCTGCCATCGGAAGATATTTGTGCCTGGTAGCGCACGATCAGCTTCGCATCTTTTGCTGCAATATATTCAAAGCTATTGCTAACGGTATCTGCTGCCAGAATATATTCCAAAGTAGCTCCTGTTGCAGCGTCCCCAGCATGCCAAAGATCCATATAAACCGCATAAGGATTGGCGGAGGTCTTGTTTAACCTAACTACTAATTTCTGACCACGTTTTATAAAAAATTTTAAGGAAGTGGCGGATTGATTATTTGCTGAGAACCTGCCGGATTCGCTGTATGTAGACGGAATGCTTAAAGGGTTGTTGAGTGAATATTCTGCCGCATTCAGCCAGGCATTCACAGCCGGGTTATTCTCCCCGGAGTCTTTTTTCACTTTATCCTCGTATTTCTCCCTTACAGTTTTTTTACTGAAAAGGCCGGAACTTAAAATGGTACAGGATATTTGAAGAACAGCCAGCATTAAGAAGCCAAAAAGGTGGGGTAAAATTTTTGTCATAGTTCGCCTCTATTCAAAGCATGCGCCGTCAATAGCCAACTATTAGTTAAAACAGAAAACAGGTTGCAGATTTGGTTAAATATCTCCTAATAACTTTTCCAGGTTATCAAACTTGAATTTACGTATTCGCTTTATTTTTAGCTATAAAACAATACCTCCATCTGTTAAAACAGGTTAAAGAAAATGGCACGGATAAAAGCGATCGCACCGGCACGGAAACCCAAAGTATTTTCGTTACCCTATTCGGTTGAATCTTGCAGGAGGATTTAAATTGGTTACTACTAAATACCAGCTAAAAAGTATGATCAATGAGTTGCTGTAGTTTTTAAAAGGAGATACCAAATATTGAGTCTTTTAAGAAAAACCCGTGTAAAGATCCTGGATGAATGGGCAGATGAAAAGAGCGATCCCGGTCAGTTGCGTGGCAAACAATAGAGCAGTTGGCAGGGAGCAGATGGGGGTAGAATTAGACCAGTTGAAAGATTTGATTCATCAGTTTAAAAAATCCCAATAGCAGTAGGCTGATCATCTTTAACGGGGAAGGTGACTGATCTGCCAAAGATGAAACGGATGCCTTGTCATTGTTCATTTTAGTTTTACGTAAAGCTCCGGCAGGCGCAGAAGCCGAACCCTATCGGCTCCGTCCGGAGTTCACCTTGTTAATAAATTGCAACACTTCCTTTTCGTGTACTTTAGACAAATTGATATTTAGTAAAATAAGATAGGGAAATTTTTTCTGTGCACAATTGCCTTCTTTCTACAGCTAAAGAATGGCGTCGCCTCCATTGCTAACCACAGATAAAGTTTTGTGATGCCTTCCCTCCTTAAAAGCCTCCAGGTAAGTACAATGCCGGGGTACTTCTCAAATCCGATTGCGATCGGATGTCGCCGGAGCAACTGGTCGGTGAGGACACCGGCCACGGGGGCCCAAAGAGACGGGTTAAACTGCTACTAAAAGTGGTACCATTTTCAACCGCAATGTGGTACACTTTTCAATCGTTATATACATCCTGACAAGTAAAATGCCGGGATGCTTCTCAAATCCGATTGCGATCGGATGTTGCAGGAGCAAGTGGTCGGTGAGGACAACGGCCACGGGCCCAAACACATTTAAATTCAAGATATAATCATATTCAACTATACTAGTGTCAATGAAATCATGTTCTGGTGTTTCAGCAAATTGCAATAAAATGTGTTTCGCTTTCATATAGCTATCTTTTATATTTTTATTTCTCCCTTTATCAACTTTGGCAGTAAGTTATCCCGAAGTTGGCTCAAGGTCTTAATTTGATAGAGATTACTTTCAATTAGTTCAAAAAATCCATTTGTTGCTTTATGGAATTTTTTCAGCAGACTAATTGGAGGTAAGATAACAGGAATGTTTTTTAATAGTTCCTGACTGATATTTTGTTGTGCAGAGCCGACAGCCCTTGAAATAATATCCGCCTTATTATTTTTCAAAATCTGATAAATGAAACTATATGGATAATTATCATTCGGAATAAACGCACATATTGCTTGATTACATGTAGCCTCAATGCTAATTATACCTATCTCGCCAACAGTTGTGCCATACATTGCAATTAACACTGAATGCCTGGGCAATAACTTAGCTGATGAGTTTTTTAAAGCAGCTTCCGTAATTTTTTCTTCTGTTTTAGTAATGAAGGAATTATCTAATTCTTTAGATTTAATCCAAGGAATTTTTCCGTTTAGATAATATTCCATTTTTGCTCTGCTGGGGGTTCCTCCAGACGTGGTTTTATAAGCATCTCCTAACTTTCCAACCCTCCACTCTTTCGGTATCTCCCCCAATTCACTATCCTGCATTTCACCAGTTGCA
>JBBQKO010000319.1:0-4676 GCA_038327005.1 Chitinophagales bacterium
GAAGGTCAGGCACCTATGCCAAGTCCATTGAAGGATGCAGAAGGAAATACCAATGAAGACCTGTTACAAAATAATTTTCCGAATGAAAAAGCACCTGTAGAAAAGAAGGAAGTAAAAAAGGTTGCAAAGCCTATGGTGCCAAAGAAAAAAACCGGACAGTAGTTGATTTGATTCCTTTATCATCATGCAACAATGGATTAACTGATCATTCATTGAAGACGATAGATTTTCAAAGCCAGACAAATTGCTGTTGAAAGTAACCAGTGAAAAACGTAAAATACAATCATCCAGACCAACCTCCTTTTTAACAAAAAATCCGCCATAAGCGGATTAAATATTTTTCTGAAAGTTTTTTTAGACGCTTAGCCTTCAACCAGGAAAGTACCCAGATCAATTATTTCACCTTCACCGGGTTGATAATTTTCAAGAGTGGCCAAATTTAAATCCTCCATTACTTTGCTTTCAAAAACAGGCACTTTATTGTTGTACAATACAAAATAAAAGTCGGGCAATTTCTCTAAATTAAATGCATTGCCAAATGCCTTTTGTCCAAAAATAATACGCCCCTCACCTGCCTCATTCAATTCACTTTCGCCCAGGTAATCATCTCCAAACACATCCTTATCAAATAATCGCAACCTATAATCTTCGCCAGTAACAGGTATGTTGTCGCCTTTTGAAATAAAGGTAGCTTTCACCTCAATGTTCATGTCTTTGTCCAATGAAAATTTACTCATAATCTGATAATATAAATGTTAGCAATTAAGTATAATAATAATCTCGAAATTCAAAAAACAAGGACCATCACAATTCGCCATTCGCCATTCACCTTTCACAATTCACTATTCACCATTCACCCTAATCATTCAACTTCAACACCGCCAAAAACGCTTCCTGCGGCACTTCCACATTGCCAATCTGCTTCATTCTCTTCTTTCCTTCTTTTTGCTTTTCCAATAATTTACGTTTACGGCTGATATCTCCACCATAACATTTGGCGGTTACATCTTTCCGTATGGCGCTGATGTTTTCTCTGGCTACTACTTTGGCTCCAATGCTTGCCTGTATGGCAATCTGGAACTGTTGTCTAGGCAAAAGCTCCTTTAATTTTTCACAAAGTTTGCGACCAAAATCATGTGCCCTTGCACGGTGTATCAATGCACTTAGGGCATCCAGTTTTTCGCCATTTAATAAAATATCCATCTTCACAATATCACTTGGCCGGTATTCGATCGGATGATAATCAAAGGATGCATACCCACGGGTGATACTTTTTAAGCGATCATAAAAATCAAATACAATCTCTGTCAATGGCATATCAAAACTCAGTTCAACTCTTGTTGGCGTAAGATATCCCTGGCTAACGAGTGTGCCTCTTTTGCTGATACACAACGTCATGATATTACCGATGTATTCCGGCTTACTGATCATCTGCGCCCGGATAAAAGGTTCTTCAATTTTATCAATCCGGGTAGGGTCGGGCATTTGCGAAGGATTGTTTACCGTAACCACTTCGCCTTTGTTGGTAGTAGCGATAAAACTTACGTTGGGAACCGTTGTGATCACCGTTTGATTAAACTCTCTTTCCAGGCGCTCCTGGATGATTTCCATGTGCAGCATTCCTAAAAACCCGCAACGAAATCCGAAGCCCAATGCCTGCGAAGTCTCCAGTTCAAACGTAAGCGAGGCATCATTCAACTGCAGCTTATCCATACAATCCCGCAACTCTTCAAAATCATCCGTCTCTACCGGAAAGATACCAGCAAATACCATTGGCTTTACGTCCTGAAAACCCTGGATTGATTCGGGAGAACCATTTACTGTAGTTGTAATCGTATCACCCACTTTTACCTCACGGGCATTTTTGATACCGGTAATGATGTAACCAACATCGCCGGCCCGCATTTCATTTTTAGGCGATAAACCCATTTTTAAAATACCTACTTCATCTGCCCCATATTCAAGCCCGGTATTACTAAATTTAATTTTATCATTTTTCTTCAACGTGCCATTAAAAATGCGGTAGTAAACAATGATACCCCGAAAACTATTGTACACACTATCAAAAATCAACGCCTGCAACGGTGCATCCACATCACCGGTTGGCGGCGGAATGCGCTCTATGATGGCGGTTAATATTTCTTCGATGCCAATGCCACTTTTACCACTTGCCAATAAAATATCTTCCGGCTTGCAACCGATCAATTCTACAATCTGGTCCGTTACTTCCGGTATCATAGCACCATCCATATCAATCTTATTGATTACGGGAATGATCTCAAGATTATTATCAATGGCCAGGTAAAGATTGCTGATGGTTTGCGCTTGTATACCCTGAGACGCATCTACCAATAACAAAGCACCTTCACATGCCGCCAGTGCCCTACTCACTTCATAACTAAAATCTACGTGTCCGGGCGTGTCAATCAGGTTAAACACATAATCAACTCCCTTCCAATTGTAGTTCACCTGTATGGCATGGCTCTTAATGGTAATGCCTTTTTCCCTTTCCAGGTCCATATCATCCAACACCTGTGCCTGCATATCCCGTTCACCAATGGTGTGGGTAAATTCCAGTAAACGATCTGCCAGTGTGCTTTTACCGTGATCAATGTGTGCAATAATGCAAAAATTTCTAATGTTCTTCATCCCTTCTAAAATGATTTTAAGTGCTGCAAAACTAACTGATTTCCGGTTGATTCAACGTTTTGTTTATAGGGTATTTTCAATGCTTTAATGGATGATGAAGAATAGACAATGAATGATGCATTCCCCTAACTTTAGCCAGGCATAGACTGTGAACGACAGATTATCCAGAGGCTTCCAATGTAGAAAAACTGTTAGTATCCTATTCATACCAATGCTCCCTGAAAGTAAAATAATTACAATTTACCGACACACAGATTTAGTACTTCTAACATTGAAAGATTGCCTAACCAACATCGGCGGTACAAAGAAACTATTTCCAGTCCCAGAATTTCATCGGGTATTTCAGAAAATAAAAGTCTTTAATTCCTTTTGCGAATAAATTGCTGATGTTGCATTGATTTATTATTGATATTGAACAAAAAGTTCCTCTATGTATGTATTTATAAAATTTTCTTATAAAAAATAAAAGAAGAAATGCATTTGACAAAGATTTTACCCTGCAAGCAACATCCAACGTGCAATTATCAGAGCCGGGGGTTTTGCGCATATAGTTTTCACTGATTGTCTTTAATAAATTCTATCTCTTCTAATTCCATAAAGTTGGTAGGTGTGTCCACACCTTCGTTTACCAGATGAGTGTAAGATCCGCTGCTATGGTCATTACCCATGTGACGTTGCCGGGTATTAGAAGAAATAAATTTTATTTTTTAAACACCGCAGATGGCAATGAAAATTAACATCAAGAGTAGAAAATTAGTAAAATAAAAAAGGTCTCTGTTTTTAAAAACAAAGACCTGTATCAATTATAATATAACTGATATACTAAGACGATTATGTAAAACTGCTACAGTGCTTTGCGCCCTGTAAGCACGTTATAAATTATTGCGATAACAGCTATCACTAATAAAATATGGATGATACCCCCTGTGAAAAAACCGCCCAAAAAGGAGACTGCCCAAATAATAACCAGGATCACTACGACAGTCCATAAAATGTTTGCCATGTTAAAAAATTTTAAAGATTAATGATTGATAAATAATTATATTGAATATTACGTACACAAAATGCTGCCAAAAAAACAATGAACTGTTAATGAGCCACTTAAGGGTAGCTAAGGCATCGTTAAACAAAAAAAGAATTTTATAAATTGAGGAATTTGTTACTCAGAATACTAAAAATGTAATGCAATCAGGTCAAATTCAACCGCATTTTTCTTTTAGGCAAAAGTTCTTCCAACGTTTACCAAGAAGCGCCATATAACTTGCGGCGATAGATTTGATGATCGTATTTATTGGAATATACCTATTTAGATTAAATGAAGTCTATAACAATGAAAATACCTTTTTCATTTGGTTAACGCAACCTAATCGGCCTTGCTTCGTTCACCCACACGCTGCTATAAATTAGTTAGTATTGATTGCAGGCAAATGCAATTTAATTGTACAGAATCAAAATCATGTAATCTTTAGTCAAGCCAATTTGTTCTATCAATCATTGAAAGGTTACTAAGCAATATCATCCGTGTAATGAAAATATTTAAACTCCAGGAAATCATCGGAAATTCAAAGAAAATAAGTCTCCAATTAATTGTACAATTTAATTGCTGATACTGCATCACTTTACTTGATTTAAAAAAGAAGATTAAGATAAATTTTATGACACCAGAAATCACTTATATACAGACGTTTAAATTTTTAATGGTTTATAATCGAAGAAATGCTCAACCGCAGTTTTCCACATTTCGTTATGCATGGCATAGTTGTTGTTTTCCGGGTTATCGTACCTATTCTAAATACGGATATACCAATGGTTAGGAAATATCCAAAAATTAATTGAATGATAAAACACTACATTTTCAAACATTCATTTACAAAAAAAAGTACATTATGAAAAAGACAATCGCAACAATTTGCCTATCCGGTTTTGCAATATTTGGACTATCCTCAATGAAGGATATGGCATCGTCGGGCATTAGTGGAAAAGTAACACCAGTGGAAGGTGTTGAAACTGTTTGGGCTATTAAAGGA
>JBBQKO010000320.1:0-4635 GCA_038327005.1 Chitinophagales bacterium
GAATTTGCCGGGATAAGAAGTAAGCGCAAAACGCATCGGCCCGTGTTCATCCACCTGAGAGACAACCGTATCTCTCGGCTTTAAATCTGTAAATAATTCGTAAGCCCCGGTGGCATAACCCAATTCTTTTAATTTGGTATCATAACCAATCTCGGGGTAGGGCGTATGATTGGCATCCCAAAGAAACATTGCTTTTTCTATGCCTGATTGCTTCAACTCTTTGGCAAAACTTATATCCCTTGCATTATCCCAAACATAAAGATGTGGTGCCCCGATCATCTTTGCCAGTGCCGGCGTTTTTATTTCATTTTGCCGGAGGGTTATCAGGTTGTTTTTCTTCCATATATAATCCCGGTATTTTTTACACTGGGCTACATAGCCGCCTTTGTTAAAAAAATGATAGGTCACTTTTCTGGTGTATCCAAATTCGCCCATGGATGCAAGCCATACAGGAGAAAAACTAATCAGTCCATCTACTCTTTTTGTTCTCAGCGCAGCATCATAGGGTGTTTCCAAAATGGCCATATACCCGGTTTTAAAAGCAGTATCTGTTATACCCATCCATGCCATTGAAAGGCCACCACCACAAAAATAAGTAACGCCATTACCCAAGGGATATTCATTGTCATTGACCGGTAGTAAAAATCCGCCGCCATCTGTGTAAAGCAGGTAATGATTTTTATTGTTGGTTTTAAATGCAGCAGGAAATTCCAACTCCGCTATGGGTAAGTTATTCTCAGCAGTTAAACTGACTTCAAGCGCTGATGCGGGCGTTAATGTATAGTTTACATCAAAAAAAAAATCCCCGGTAAAATTTACAAACAGTGAATTGCCTTTTTGCACGGTGCTGCTGACTTTTAATCCGTTTGTATATTGCACCTGCTGCCACACTTTGTTGCAGCGTTTATCTTTAACGGTTAGCAGGCCTGTTTGATCATCGAAGCGTACCTGTAGGTCTTTATCTTCGATAGTCCATGTTTTTGAAAAACCAGTTATTGACCAAATAAGAAGTAATGAGAATAAAATAATTTTCTTCATAATTTGATTTTTTAAACAACCGCTACTGTATATTTTTTTCTGTAACCAATGCTGCTGCTCCCAGTATAGCAGCATTTTCGCCCAATTTTGCTCTTACGAATGAACAAGTAATTCCCATGTTTTGTAATTGCCTTTTTACCAGCGGTATAAACAGGTTTTCTGCCTGCATTATATTTCCGCCAATGACAATCACATCCGGGTTTTCTGCTTTTACAAATTCGCCTACAAAGAATGCAAGGTTTTTTGCAAACTCATCAAATATTAAGTGCACCTGCTTATCTTTTCGATAAGTATCCGCAATCTCTTTCACTCCGCCTGCAACATTTCCCGTTAATTGGTTGAAGCGTTTAACAAACCAGCCCGTAGAAAGATAATCCTCTGCTATCCCGTTCAACATTGGGGTACACCAGAGATTTGCATCTTCAACTATCTCTCCATTGCATTTTGAAGAACCAAGCCCTGTTCCAAGTGTGAGCCCTATTGCTTTGGTAAACCCAAGTGCCGCACCCGCAAACATTTCTCCCTGTAAAAAAGCAGCAGCATCATTCATAAATAAAATATCTGATGCGCTCATTTCCAATTTCTCAGCAAGCAGCGATTTTATATTAACCCCATAAAGTGAGGCAAACTTATTGTTGTCTTTCATCCATGAAATTCCATTGACATAGTCAAACGGTGCAGGCATGGCAATGCCAATTTTTGGCTGATGAAGGTTATTTCTTTGAATCAGTTGTTGGATGGCGTTTATCCATGAATCAGTTATTTCCTCAATGGTACTCATTGAGTTGACCCTTATCCTTATTCCGGTATTTTCTATAATTGACCTTGTTTTCAGGTTTACCAATGCTCCCTAATATGTGAACCACCAATATCAATTCCTATGGCTGAAGCGTTATTCATTTTCCTTAATTATCTTAGTTTTTTTATAAAATCACTTTTATTTGCGCCTCACTTGTCAATGTTTTTTGAGCCTGCCCTTGCTGGCAAATAAAAGCAAGTATCACAAACGCACAAACGCTGACTACTTTTTGGATGCAATATTGATTTGAGATGGAAATCATTGTGTATATTTTAATTTATATAAATTCAGATAACTTTTTTAATATATTTTGTTCAATAGAAACTGCCTGTAAAAATCTACGAAATGGAGTGTTATTATTAAACTTCACCTGTAATACATCAGTCATTCTTTTGGCTTTTTAATACAATTCAATAATGAGTGAACAGTTGTTTTCTACTAAAATTTAACCGTTATAGATTTTCCCTTTTTGTCTAATGAACAGTTTTTAAGAATTTTTTTTTCTTTGTAAGTTACTGTAATTTCATAGTCGCCGTTAAAACCTCTGATGCTGTAAATTCCGTCTTTGCCTGTTAATCCATTTTCATTGGTTCTCCATGTTTTGCTCACCAGTTCTGTAAATACTTTTCCCTGTGGCCGCAGGTTCCAGTCTTTATCCCACAATGCACCGGCGGGCATCCAGTGGGCACTTTCCCAAAATCCCCATTGCATAAAACCGTTGGCAGAAGGATGGCTGAATATGGCTGTCATAAAATCATTCATGTAACGTGCCTTAAAATCGTCATCATCGCTGGTAATATCAAACTCACTGATTTGAATGGGCAAGCCAAAAACTGAAAAACGATCCAGTCGTTCCAGGACATAATTAATGGATGGCGGAGTGCCGCCAATATGTGCCTGCTCTCCTATCGCATCCAGCGGTGCTTTATTATCTACCAGGTATTTAATGGTATTAAAAAAACTTTCGCTGCCCATATCTTTTTCATGAAACATGGTATAATCATTTAAAAACAATTTTACACCCGGTGCATTTTTTCGGGCCGCTGCAAACCAATCCAGCATTACAGATTTACCCCCCAGCGCATCTATAATATTATGGTGGGCGTAAGGCTCATTAATAACATCCCATTCTGTAAACCTGCCTTTCATTGCGGCGGCTTGTTCCTGTATTTGTTGTAAAATAATTTTACGTAGTGCCGCAGTGTCCTCTTTATATTTTACAAGGTGTGGCGAATGTCGCCAGGAAGGCCACACCATTACATGACCCCTTACAGGAATTTGATGTTTGTCAAACCAGTCAACACCGGCCTTTGTTTGTTTTGTATTAAAGCGTTGCCAGTTTTTTGATTTCATTTCATTTTCCAGAACTACTTTATTAAAATACCGTAATAAAGTATCACGGTAAATTGTTGCGTTTGCATTTTCTGAATTTAATATAAGTTGAGATGATGTTGCCACGCCCCAGGCAAACGCACTACTCTTCATTTGCACTGCAACCGTTGCACCTTGCACCGGTTTACCCTTTTTGTCTAACACTTTAATCAACAAATCACCTTTACGAAATTTTTCAATCCTCTCTTCTGCTGTTTTACGCCAGGCAGCATCTGGTTCGTCGCCATCATAATGCACTGTACTTTTAGGCAAACTGTTTAATGCCACAGACTGTTTATAATTGACAAGGCTTACTCCACCTATTTCTAATACCTGTTGTTCAGCGCCGCAGTTGAGATCGAACGCCAGGTCGCCACTATTTATATCCTTTGCAGCTTTAAAAGGGATTTGTGTAAAGACCCATTCTGAGCCAAATGACATACCTCTTTCAAGTAAAGGAGGCCATGTATTTTTTCCATTGATGTAATGATTAAGCCTTGCTTCAAAAAAGGCAAGGCCGGTTTCCCTTCGGCTACTGATGGTGCGGCTATAAAAAGAAAACAACAACACGTCGCCTTTTTGCACAGCTTCTTTAATGGGACATTTTAAACTGTATCCATTGCCGCTTTGATTGACGGTTGAGATATGATATGCCTTTTGAAAAGACTGACCATTGATGCTGATCAATTGGATATCCGAAGAATTTTCGCCTGCAATACTTGTTTTAAAAAGCAGGGAATCAGCCGGCAACAAGGAAGAACCATCAATTGATTGGGCATTGATTTTAGCAACTGTTAGGGTTATCAGAAAGAAGCAGAATATTTTATTAAACATATTTGTATATTTTCTTAGAATTGATCAATCTTTAAAGAAGATTTCCTTATCATTTTTTCGTATAATTTTTTATCACCAACAGCTCATCTTTTCCTGTAGGGGTTTAACTATGTAAACAATCCGGTAAAGTAAGGATGCCAACCTTTCACTTATGGGAAAAACTTTCCCATTCATTTTCATTTCTTCGATGCTGCTGACGATATAATAAATATTACTTCTGCTGCAGAAGTTGATTGTTTTTCATGTTTTGTCTACAGGAATATTAATTTAATAATTGTCTATACTTCAAATTCGATAATTAATTACTTCTTTAGTGTTTTACGCATTCGTTTCAAAAATTCGTTTCAAACTACGTGCTTACCTTCCGGCGGTTTCGGGTAATTGCCCATTCGGGAACGATACAAACTGCCTGGTAATATGGCTTAAATGCCAATTCAAAATAAAACAATGCGATTTCCCACAATTTACCTTCACTTTTTTTCCTGAAGAAATATCCTATTTCCTAACCCTATAATTCTTCCATCGGGAAAAAGTATTCCCACCACAATAGAAGCATCTTCGCTCAATCCTTCATCTGCATGACCACTGCCTTC
>JBBQKO010000321.1:0-4630 GCA_038327005.1 Chitinophagales bacterium
ATATTTTAAGGGAAAAGAAAAAACACGAAAGAAACCTGTATCTACAAACATGGTTCTATTTTCCTGTATTTCTTTATCGCTGTATTTTAACCAGGGGTTGTACCAGCTTTGCAAATGTGTTCCTGCTTCAATATCGGGACAGGTTTTTAAAGCTTCATATAAAAGCGGGTAAGTGGTTTGTATATATTCATTTCCTTCTTTGCCTACCGATTTAAGGTAGAACATTCGCTCCCTGTTCTGGTGCACTTTGTCAAAAGTTAAAAACTGGTATACCATTACAGACAAAACCATCACGCTACTCAAACCCAACACCAAACCAGTAAGGTTGATAAACGTAAAAATTTTATTTTTCCATAACTGGCGAAAAGCAGTTTTAATATAGTTTTTTATCATGGCTATACTTTTTTAATCTAACCTTCCTTTTCTCCCGATTTTATCAACACAGGCGTTCTCCTTTAAGCAAAACAGCAGTGCTTCATTAAAGCACAATAATGATGTAAAGGAAACCAGCATTCAATCAATAAACAGCAATAGTTCAAATACCCTTGCTAATCATACAAACATTTTAAATTTCAGACGCTTGCCTTAGTCCCCCTTCAGGGGATAGGGGTTACACCAATATATTCTCGGTAACTGTTTGCCCATCCAGCATGCGAATGATCCTATGGCTATACCTTGCATCATGTTCACTGTGCGTAACCATTATAACGGTTGTACCTTGTTCGTTCAGGTCGGTTAATAGTTGCATTACTTCGTTGCCATTGCTGCTATCCAGGTTTCCGGTAGGTTCATCCGCCAGTATTAATTTTGGATTGTTTACTACGGCTCTTGCTACAGCTACACGTTGCTGTTGACCACCACTTAATTGCTGTGGAAAATGGTTCCGGCGATGCATGATCTGCATTTTATCCAGCACCGCTTCCACCCGCTTTTTGCGGTCTGCAGGTTTTACACCTGTGTAGATTAAAGGGAGTTCTACATTCTCAAATACGGTTAGTTCGTCAATCAGATTAAAGCTCTGGAAAACGAAACCAATATTGTGTTTGCGCAGATCGGCCCTTTTGCGTTCGTTAAATTTTGCCACTTCAATGCCGTTGAATACAAAGCTGCCTTCGTCCTGGTCATCCAATAAACCCAGTATATTCAACAAGGTACTTTTACCACAGCCCGATGGGCCCATGATGGCTACAAACTCACCGTCTTTAATGTCGATAGAAAGATTGCTGAGTGCCACTGTTTCTACTTCTTCGGTACGATAGATTTTTTCAAGATTTGTAATCTGTATCATTTGATTGCTTGTTTGTTCAATGTTTGATTAATGAGTATCTAAATGAGTTTTATTGTAATATTATAAATCGGTTGATTGGGGATAACGGCTGGTAATCATCCGCTTCCGTAGCAGCATCGTCGTTGCTTTTTTCTACAACCGGCGCCTTTGTGCAGGTGATCAATTTACAACCATTACCAGTTGGTAAATGGGTACTCTTCTTTGTTACAAATAAGCCCAACGATACAAATACAAAAGATAGTACGATGACCAAATGTTTCATAAAAAATAATTTATGTTTTAAATAATTAACTACATTTTTTGTGATGTCCCCAATTCTGCCGCTTGCTATTTGCATTCAACCCTCAACCTTCAACCTTCAACCTTCAACCATCAACCATCAACCTTCAACCTTTAACCTTTAACCTTTAACCTTCAAAACCTACTGCTTCTTCAACACCAACTCCTGTATATTTCCGTAGTTCTCATAGCTGCTTGTAATCACTTTATCACCGGCCTTCAGTCCTTGCAACACTTCATAATAATCCGGGTTCTGGCTACCCAATTGTATATCCACTTTATAGGCCATGGTTCCATTTTCATTTACTTTAAAAATCCAGTTGCCACCGGTTTGCTGGTAGAAACCACCCTTGCTTACCAATAAGGCATTTCGTTCGTCGCTCAGTGCCAATCTTATCTGCAGCGTTTGTCCACGACGGATACCTGTTGGGATACTGTCGTTGAATTCCATATCTACCTGAAACCTGCCGCCTGTAACTTGTGTAAAAACTTTTTTAATGGTGAGCTTGTATGTTTTACCGGCCAGTAAACATTCGCCACCCAGGCCAATAAAGATCCTGGAGATATAATGTTCATCCACATTTACCCTTGCCTTAAATCCACTCAGCACATCAATTTGTCCAAGCCGTTCGCCCTTATTTTTATTCTGACCAATCTCTGCATCCAGTGAAGTCAATTGGCCATCGATGGGCGCCCTTACAATTAGATCACCCACTTTTTTACGCATCAACGCAAGGGTGTTTTGCATTTTTTCGTACGACTCTTTTGCCTGGCCTACCTGCAATTTCATAGAGCTTCCATCCTGCTTCAAAATATCTTCGGATAACTTTCTTTTTGCAACCTGGTAAGTATATAAATTAAGACTCGATTCATACTCCTGTCTGCCAATCACTTTTTCATCATACAATTTCTTATTCACTTTATACACCCGCTCTGCCTCTTTCAATGCATTGTCTACATCTGCCATCTGCGTTTGTCTGTTCATTGAATTTTGCTCGGCAATATTCTTGGTGTTCTGCATCTGTGTCAATACATTGAACACTGCTGTTTCCTGGTTGGCCAAACTTAGCTCCAAATCGGTATTACTCAATCTCAAAATAGGCTGGTCCTTTTTCATAACGGTTCCATCTTCCACATATTTTTCTTCTACCCGTCCACCTTCTGTCGCATCCAAGTAAATGGTAGTTACGGGTAACACAATACCATCAACGGGAATAAATTCCTGGAAAGGTCCTTGCTTAATTTCACTGATGGTAATTCTATCCGTCTCTACATTGAGCTTTGATTTACCTGATGAAAAATAGACACTCGCCACCAATAAAGCAACCAATGCAACCGTGCCGCCAATGATCATAATCCGCTTGCCATTCCAAAACTTCTTTTCAATTACCCTATCCATGTTATGCTGTTATTTATTTTTAATTCGTACTGTTAGGATTTGCTTTCCAATCATCGGCTACACAGAGTCAACTACTTCAGAAGATAGTTAGTGAAAGCCATGCCAATTCATAATGCCCTGAAATTAAATAACTTACACTGTCCCTACCCGGTTAACTGTACGCTATCGATACAATAAGTGTTCGGTTTTGATACAGTTTCTTTTTAACGGAGACGGAGCAGGTTTTTACGTCAGAGTATCTAAACCTGCATCGCATCCGAAGTTATAAAAAACGGCGTTGCGCAATGCGCTTTCTCCGGCGCTGTATATTCCATAATTCTGCCTCGGTAAAAGTTTTTTTACGAGGAGATGTAACCCCTTTAACCAACGTTTCTTCCACTGCTGTCGTAAGAATTAATATTTCTGCTAAACTCAAGTGTGATAGTAATGTGTTTGAATACTTTTTCATGATTTTATTATTTTTACTGTTCTATGTTTTCCAGTATGATTTTTCTCTCACATCATTATTCAAAGGCATGCCAAACCGTACAACTCTAAATTTCAAGTACTTATAAATTAGTTGAGAAATACACTGTCCGCTTTCGATACAGCGGTTATACGTTTTTGATACAGTTGCTATATGATTCCGGCTTTGCTACAATTCTTTACAAAAAACATTCACTCAATACAGCCGCACCGCCTAAAAAATGCTACTCCATTTTATGAACCAATTTGTTTGAACGCATAAAAAGAAATTACTTTTAAATTGGAAATGAAAAACGATGGGTATGAAAACTTTCTATTTACTTTGCTGACAATCGATCACAGACCGATACAAAATAAATAAACTGATGAACTTAAAAAATGCCAACATACTTGTAATTGATGATGATACCGATGTGCTGACGGCCGTTAAACTTTTATTGAAAACGGAAGCCAAAGAAGTAATTACAGAAAAAAATCCAGAGAATATCAAACACCTGATGGCTGCTACAAAATTCGATCTGGTAATGCTTGATATGAATTTCAACAGCAGTATCAACACTGGCAACGAAGGCATTTTTTGGCTAAAGAAAATAAAAGCCATCGATGAAAATATGGCTGTCATCATGATCACCGCTTATGGAGACATTGACCTGGCGGTACGTTCCTTAAAAGAAGGCGCTTCGGATTTTATGGTGAAGCCCTGGCACAACGAAAAATTAGTGACAACGATCCGTGATATTCTACAAAAGAAAGTTTCCGGTAAATCTGCTCCCTCCTTAAAGGTTGCCAATGATTCTGTAATTGGCAACCAGTTGTTGGGCAGCAGCGAAGTGATGGAAGAAATATTTTATAAAATTGAAAAGATTGCACCCACCGATGCCAATGTATTGATACTTGGAGAAAACGGTACGGGTAAAGAATTGGTAGCACAAGCCATCTGGCAAAAATCATTGCGGGCCAAAAATACTTTTGTAAAAGTGGATGTAGGAGCCTTAACAGAATCCCTGTTTGAAAGCGAATTGTTTGGTCATAAAAAGGGAGCGTTTACAGATGCCCGGGAAGACAGGATGGGCCGCTTTGAAGCTGCAAGCAATGGCACATTATTTTTGGATGAAATTGGAAATATCTCTTTGCAGCAACAGGCGAAGCTGCTAACCGTATTGCAGAGCCGCAATATTCAAAGACTGGGCACCAATGAC
>JBBQKO010000322.1:0-4630 GCA_038327005.1 Chitinophagales bacterium
TGCAGAGGCGTTGCCAAGATTAAATGGACTTTGTGGTACATACACCATCTCCACTGCGTACACTTTAATTTCTACATTTTCATTGTCTAATACGCCATCCGCCCCATAATTCCAACGGATACCGGCATTTGCAAAATCGACATCGCCGATACCGTCTGCACTTCGATACATGAATACCCCTTTGCCATCTGTCGCTGGTTGTATGGTACTGCCTACAGGCGCCGTTTGCCCGCTAGCGTTGATGGTTGCATGCAACCATACAGACGTGCTTTGTTTACGGTACTTCACAAAAACCCAACAGCCATCATAATTAGACTCGTTGGTACTGGTGCGCCAACTATTTTTCCAATTGATGCTGAACTGCACATTGTTAAAATGGGTCGACAATGGACCGGCGGTAGTTTGATTGATGAGCGAAACGCTGGTAACTAACACATCGTTTGCTTTTGAAAGATTGGCCAGACATAATACACTGGCGAAACTTAAGATCATTTTTTTCATAACGAAGATAATTTTTATAAACACAAATCTATCTTTTTTACACTCCCACCCAATACCCTTGATACGGTATTTTTGATCAGGAGATTTATTGTGAAAGGTGGTTTTCGTTTGCACATCTCACCAACGATTCTTTGATTCGTTCTGGGTAATCTTACCGGGCTTAAGCAGCGCCGAGGACTTTGCGGGTGCCAGTATTCCTATTCGCATTTATTGCAATCCACTTCTTCGATCCTATCGCTATCGGAGTTCATAAAGTTGGTAGCTGGGTGAATGCTTCTTTGAACTAAAATCAACCTCTGCGAATGTGTACAGGTTGTATTCATAAATTCAATCTTCTTTTATGGCTAACGCTTCGGCTGTTGGTTAGAGACGCAACAGCAGCGTGCAGGAATAGGTGATTTTTTTTATGAGCATAACAGCAACGGTAAAAGAGTTTACAAATCAATGTGCAAATTGTATTCATAAACGCAAACTTCTTTTATTATCAACGCTTCGGCTGTTGGTCGGAGATGCAACAGCAGCGTGCAGGATAGGTGAAATTTTTATGCACATAACAATAAGGGCAAAGTCCACCATATTAATCATTTAGCCTCCATTACCTCTCCACCTCACAACAAATAAACCACCAAACTCCTGGCCCCATGCGCCCCTATCACCAGCGACTGTTCTATATCGGCTGTTTTAGAAGGGCCTGCTAAAAAGACACCGTAGCCTTCTCGGGCTACATCAATTTGTTGGTAGGCCTCGTGCATGGTGGGTACGATGTTTTTTTCATTTAAGCAAATCACCAGGTGCTGACAGATGAATGGTAAGATACGATTCACTAGCTGGCTTTCATACAACCATACTGATCCGTTTTCTGCCACGCCAATGGTTCCTTCAAGGTAGGTTGTATAAACCGGCTCCAGCGAATTGGCATCCAGTGTGGGATTTATTTCCGGATTGATTTCCCCCAGCGATGGCATGGTATTTACAATGTAATGCTGCGCCTCTTTCAACTGTTGTATCTCATCCCTGATCACCCGGATATCAGCTACCTGAACCGCTTTGCCACCAATGCCTTCCAGCGTTTTAATAAATTGTTGCACGGCGGTGGCATGGTCGATGGAAGCCCTGTCTATTCTCATGGAAGGAACTTCTGTCAACGCAGGCTTGTTGGCGGTGACGGCTGCTAATATTTTTTCTCTTGAACTCATTTTTTATTTTTAATGTACCAGTCTCTGAAACTTTGTTTGGGTGGCGTCGGCATCTCCCGCTGTTTGTACCAGGGATTGAATGATTTGTTATTCATGATAAACGGAAACACCCGCATTACCCATCTGCCCATTTTACCGGCTAGCCGATAAACGGTTGGATGTGACAACATAAATGCCATTCCCTGCATCGCAATTTTTTTGCCGGTTGGTGCATAGCCTTCTTCTGTAAGCACCTGCCTCCATTTCCACAACTGCACATGAATATCAATTTTTACCGGACAAACATTGCTGCACGATCCGCACAATGTAGACGCAAATGGCAGATCTGCATTGGCCTTCATATCAAGGTTGGGACTGAGTATTGATCCGATTGGTCCGGCAACTGCCGTATGATAACTATGACCACCGCTTCGCCTGTAAACCGGGCAGGTGTTGAAACAAGCTGCACAACGAATGCACTTTAAAGAGTTTCTAAAATCAGGCCGGCCCAACTGTTTCGTGCGGCCATTGTCAACAATTACAATGTGCATTTGCTGACCAACTCTTGGCTTATGAAAATGACTTGAATAAGTTGTGATCGGCTGACCGGTAGCGCTTCTTGCCAGCAGGCGAAGGAATACGCTCAGGTGTTCCGTCTTCGGAATAATTTTTTCAATACCCATGCAGGCAACGTGAATATCGGCCGCATGTGTGCCCATGTCTGCGTTGCCTTCATTGGTGCAAACCACAAAGCCGCCCGTCTCGGCAACGGCAAAATTTACACCGGTGATGGCCAGTTGCGAAGCGATGAACTTATCCCGCAAATGTATCCGTGCCGCCTCGGTTAAATACTGCGGATCGTTGTTGCCCTTTTCCGTTCCCAGGTGTTCATGAAAGGTTTCACTTACATCCTGCTTTTTTAAATGAATAGCAGGCAACACAATATGGCTGGGTGTTTCATTTCTAAATTGCACAATCCGTTCGCCCAAATCGGTATCCACCACTTCCACTCCCTGCTCAATTAAAAAATCGTTGAGATGACATTCCTCGGTCAGCATCGACTTACTTTTCACTACCCGATGCACTTTGTTATCCCGTATAATTTTTAGTATGATGGCATTGTGTTCTGCGGCATCAGCAGCCCAATGTATTTTTACACCGTTGGCCTGCGCCTTGGTTTCAAACTCCGATAAATAATTATCCAGATTAGACAAGGAATGGTCTTTTATCTGCGAAGCCATTTCCCTCAACAGCTCCCATTCCGGTACTTGGCGCACCGCCTTATCCCGCTTCTCCCTTACAAACCAAAGCGTTTCATCATGCCAGTCCGTTCTGGGTTCATCCGCTATAAATTTCTCCGATAATGTTGCGTGATCTTTCATTAAATTATTTTTTTAACCAACCCTTTTTACTGTTGCTAAAGTCATTTAAAAGCACCGTTTTAAAACCAATTATTCCCTTAGCCGAAAGCGCTATTTGATTTAATAACCAAAGCATATTTACATCAAACAGCATTATTGTACTAGATAGCATTACAGTCGTAATGAGCAGTATTTTTTTACCAGCAATAGAACATCATTGAACATCGTTGTCTCAGCCGATAACTATCGGCTCCCTTGTACCGCATACCGATGCTGAATTTCTTCCACATTGTAAAAAAGAATTATTACCATAAATATTTTTAATGATCGCTATTGGAAAACAAGTTTAAAATCAATAGCAATTCTCTACCCTAAATCAAACAGATCCACCATCCAAAAGTTCCAGCCCCCCCTTCGGGGGGCAGGGGAGCCGTTTCATTCTCGGGGGGCAGGAGGGCTTTACACTGCATTCAATATCTCAGCAAAATGAATGGTCTTTTCCTTACTACCGTTTCTTTTTAAAATGCCTTCCATATGCATCAGGCAACTTACATCTACTCCGGTGATAAACTCCACTTCATTTACTTCATGTTCTCCTATTCTATCTTTACCCATTTTTACAGAAACGGCTTCTTCAAACACACAAAAAGTACCGCCAAAACCACAGCACTCATCTACCCTTTTTGGCTTACTTAATTGCACTCCTTTTACCATCGCCAACAACTGTTCAGGCTTTGAAAACGATGGCGCTACCAGTTCACTCATTGAGGATAAATGCAATCCCCGCTGGCCATGGCAGCTTTGGTGAATGCCCACCTTGTGCGGAAAGGAAGCGATGATGTTTTCAACCTTCAAAATATCAACTATAAATTCCGTAAGCTCGTAAATATGTTTTCGAATATGCAGTGCTTTGTTTTCATCGGCATCCTGCAAATGCTCTTTTATGTGCAACACGCAGCTACCTGATGGTGAAACGATGTAATCTACATTTCCAAAGTTTTCTACAAAATTTTTATCACAGCCTTTGTCGAGGTTGGCAAAGCCGCTATTGGCCATTGGCTGACCGCAACAGGTTTGGTTGAGGGGAAACACAATTTCGCAACCTAGCTTTTCCAGCAACTCCATGGTTGCCACCGCCACCTGCGGATAAAACTGATCGACATAACAAGGAACAAATAATCCGACTTTCATGAGATGAATGATTTTATGAAACGCAGTTTATATCATATAGCGTTTTAACTGCTACGAAAGTAAACCGAATTTACAGAAATTGTTGGCATCCGTTTAACAGTTTCATATACTATCTTAACATTCATTCGGTATAATAGCGTAGTTTTATTGCAACATACTACCAATCATAAACAAACCAAATGAATCCACATTTATTAAAAATACCGTTGCACCCCGAACATTCCTTTAATGTTCGCTACGATAAAGTGCCGCAGTTTTACGACAAATGGCATTACCACCAGGAGGTAGAACTGGTGCATATCATCAAAGGATCGGGCAAACAATTTATTGGAGACGACATCCATCATTTTAAACCGGATGATATGATTCTGCTGGGTGCCAACCTGCCACATTTATGGCACA
>JBBQKO010000323.1:0-4618 GCA_038327005.1 Chitinophagales bacterium
ACTACTTCTCCGACCAAAAAACTTCTACTATTTTTTCGAGATTTTTTTGATTGTTGTACAGTTCGTCCAACAAATTACTACGCCGGTCATTTTCTGAAACATCGTAGGGTATCTCATAAAGATAGCTGATGGCTGTTTTAAAATCATCTGCGTCCTCAGCAATCTCGCAAATACTATCTAAGCCCGAACCTTCTACACCCGCTTTATTTACAAGGCAATGCCGCCCGTTGAATAATGCATTCAGCAATTTTAATTTTACTCCGGTATTATTGAAGGAAGGTAGGATATTTATTTGCGCTTTTGCAATCATATCCTGTAACTCTTTATCGCTGGGATTGGCCACCAGGCAGGTATGCGGATGCTCATGCGCCAGAAAGGTAAGCTTCTCGGAAGGGTTCTTGCCTGCAATTACAAAAGGAATTTTCAGCTCATTGAAAACATTTTTTAATAACCATACGGCAGCGGCTTCATTTTCATTAATAGATAAATTGCCATGATACAAACAGAAGCAGCCTTTGCCTTCTCTGCCAGCCGCAACTGTGTATGGCAAAAAAACAGGCAAATGAGCAATGTCAGGCGCATTAAAAACCTGCTGGTACAATTGTACATCCTGATTACTTAGTGCCGCTATTTTAACCCGGTCAGCCAGTTGCTGTTCGTATTTTTTCAGCAACTTACTTTCATGGTGGTAGTACCATTTTTTTAACGGATGTCTTTCATTCAGTGCCAGGTGGTGATAATATTCAAACTCTGCATTGTGCAGGCGAAGCATCACAATCCGGTTGGTTAGTTTACCGGTAAACAAGTAATAGCTGCAATGAACCGCCTCTACCAGGATGGGATAATTGTCTTTCTTTAAATTCCGAATCAACTCATCGCTTTTCCGGGAGTTTACGATAAAAGGTAAACGAAAAGAAAAATGGCGAAGGTTGGCCTGCCTTTTATAATAATAGATGGCTTCACAATATTTTTTTAATTCATCCTGAGGCGGTCGGTTATTTACAAAACAATGCAGGTAAATTTTTACACCAGCCTGGTGCAATGTTTTTATTTTGTAAAATTGGTCCATCACCCCTCCGAAATCTGCAGGCCATGGAACATCATGTGTAATTATATGTAAATGTCTTTCTTCCAATTGTTTTTGTTGATGCACCTGAAGCCAAATAATGCCGCTTAGATAAACGCATGTTTAAATGTTCATTTTAAGCGTAGCTCTTTATAAAAGTGAATTAATATTTTTTCTTCTTCCTGCCAATTATATTTTAGTCTGGCCTTCAGGCAATTTTGCTGTAGGATGTTATATACAACTTCATTACTCAATAAATTGTTCAGTTTGGATGCGATATTACTTGCATTAAGATCCTTTACAAGTACTGCAAAGGGTAATTCGTCATTTATTTCTCTATAAACGGGGTAATCAACACAAAGTTGTGGAATGCCTGCATGCAGGTAATCGAAAAACCGGTTGCCCAGCGAAAAATAATTACTTAGACCCTTGTTTTCAAAAAGTGTGATACCGATGTATGCCTTGCTGGTAATGGTTCTTAATTCGTCGGGAGTTACTTTACCCCGGAAGATGACTTTCTCTTCCAACTGGTTGTCGATAACCAATTGCCGGGCCTGTTGCATAAAGTTGCCATCACCACAAATCAATAATTTAGCTGCCACCTCCTTCATTGCAGGAATCAGGGTTTCAAAACTTCTTCCCTCATTTACAGCTCCCTGGTATAGAATCACTTTTTCATTTGCTGGTGCCGGGGTGATCGGTCGAAGCATTGCAATATTTCTGATTACCTGGTAATTCACGTCATACATTCTCCTGAATTCCTCGGCAATGGGCTGGTTTACGGTATATCCGAAAGTGAATTTTGGAACAGCGAAAGCTTCAATTCGCTTCCAAATTTTATAAATGTTAGGTCTGGTGACAATCTCCTTCATTTCGCAAAAGAGTTCATGTGCATCATAAACCCGACGAACCTTTTTAAGGATGGAAATAAAGTAACAAGGAAGAATGGTGTCAAGATCAATGGCACAAATGCAGTCCATTTTTTTTAGCAACAAAAATAAAAATAACCTGATATTATACTCAACATAAAACAATTTTCCCTTTTCAAAAAAACATGCGATTCGCTCTTGTTTAAAAGGCTGTTCTGTAAGTGGAAGAGAGGTCTTTAGTTTTCTGCCCACCAACACCACTTTATAACCAGCATGTGCCAGCGAATTGCAAATGCGAATCATACGCTGGTCGTAAGTAAGATCGGTCGTTACACAAAAATATAAAGTGGGTGTTATGGTTTGAGGGGCCTGTATGATGATCAGATTTAAAGTGGTTATTTTAAAAGTAAATAGCGGGCGATTTAATTCAAATAGCGGAAACTTCAGCTTTAAGGAAGTAGCAAGGCTGTTGATTGGTAGATCTTTGCTATGATTTCTACTGTCTTTAATCCTTCTGCGGCACTTGCAAAAAGATGGTTTTCATCTTTGAGTGCCTTTATTAGATTTTCATACACTTTATCGTGGTTGCTCATGCTTCCTTTGTAAAAGCCATATCCGTTGGCCGGGTTGCCCTTGGGTAATACAGGCGCTTCCATCCCAGCCACATTAAAATATTCGAGTTCATTCAGGTACTCGCCTCCAATTTTTATGGTACCTTTTTCTGCAAAAATGGCAAGGGAACCTTCCATGTTTTTATTAAAACTGTTAACCGTATAATTCATTGAGCCGATGGCACCACTTTTCATATCAAACAGGATCATACCGGTATCCTCAAACTCAATGGCCGGATGGGCAAAGTTTTTGGTCAATGATTTTACGTCTGTTACATCGCCCATTAACCAATATAGTAAATCAATAAAATGACTGAATTGCGTAAACAGGGTGCCTCCATCCAATGATTTTGTGCCCTTCCAATCGGTATAATAAGCTGTTGGTCTGTTCCAGAAACAATTCACCTGGAAGCTAAAAATTTGTCCAAGGGCATTTGTATCAATTAGTTCTTTTAAAAAAGCTACTGGTGGATTATACCGGTTCTGTTTTACCACAAATAATTTTTTACCCGATTTTTCTGCGGCAGCAATCATATTGTTTCCATCATTAACTTTGATACATAAAGGTTTTTCACAAAGCACGTTGATGCCTGCTTCCAGTGCTTTTATGCTGTGAATTGCATGCAGGCCATTGGGCGTGCAGATGCTTACCACGTCCAGTTTTTTTTCATTTAGCAAAAGTTCTTCTAATGAGTAGTAAGCAGTTGCTCCATACTCAAGGGCTAAAATATTTGCTCTTTCTGGGATAATATCACACACTGCTTTTACGTTCCCTATTTTTGCAATTTGTTTTGCATGACGTTGACTGATTCTTCCACAGCCGGCTATAGCGAAATTTGTAGGCATTTTATAAACGCAAATATGGATTATAAAAAAGGAAGTTGAAAAAAAAATATTAAACAATTACGTTAATCTCAAAAAAAAGTCCTAACCTTAGGTAATTAACCCACTTATTATGCCAGAAGAAATCATCAACCTAACAGGGGCAAAAAAAATCCGCCCAATGTTTTTAACTATTTTGTGTGCAGTTACTTTTATCGGAAGTGTTGCGGGTATCATCATCCATACGATGGGCTACTTTAATTCCGCCGCCAAAGTAGAATTGATAAAATCCGGGAAATCTAAAACCCAGCTAAAGAATATATTTTCCAGTGGAAAATCATCCAACGCAGATGAAGTGATAAAAGTTGGTAATGTTAATATAGAAAACTATGAAAAATTTTCAATTGGCTGCATTGCTTCCTATATCTTATGTCTTGTAGGTTCTGTACTGATTTTCAAGTTAAAACGAACTGGCTTTTATAGTTTCACATTGGGTACCTTCTTTGACCTGATTGCTCACTTTTTACTTTTTGGCGATAATTTTGGAGTTATGGATATTTCCATTTTGGTAGCCCTGGGTGGTTTAGTGTTCGTTATCGTGTATGGTACGAACCTAAAATACATGGAGGATGACGAAGAATAGTTTTTATGTTTATATTAGCGGACTTTATTTTTAACAATTAACCTAATAAACTATTATGTCAGAAGTTTTCCAGGATTATGAAGTACCCGCAGTAAGGCCAACTTTCATTACCGTGTTGTGTATCTTAACTTTTATTGGCAGCGGTTGGGGCCTTATCAGCGGTGCCATACAGTATTTTTCGGCCGATAAGCAAGCTTTGTCAATGAGTATCTCAAAAGAACAAGTCGCTACCGATATTCAAAAGAATGGTAAAAATGACGCTGGTACTCAAATGGCAGAGAAGATGGTGAACTCCATGACGGGCGCATTTACCGCTGAAAATTTAAAAAAGACGGGAGTTGCCAGCATCGTTGGTGCATTGTTTTGTTTGGCAGGCGCCTTCTTAATGTGGCAACTTAAAAAGAACGGCTTTTATTTATACATTGCCGGCACACTCATAGGCGTCATTAGCCCGTTCGTTATCTATGGTACAGACAATTTAATGTCTATTATCTCATCTGTAATGGTTGGATTTATAGGGATAGTCTTTATAATTTTGTACGGCGTTAATTTGAAGCACATGAAATAGTTAGTCAATATTTTTTAGCAAGGCCTCCTTTTGGGGGCC
>JBBQKO010000324.1:0-4602 GCA_038327005.1 Chitinophagales bacterium
GGTTAGCGTTGACGATCCATCAATAGCATTTCTTGCTTTGCCGCCCTGGCCGGCTGTAAAAAAATCACGGCAGGCCCTGTTGCCATAAGTCATAATGTTGCGGGTATTGGGAGCAAAAAGGTTGTTGCAGGCGTCACGCAACGAGCCAGTGTAATTACACAAATCGTCAACACCTTCATCCCGGTCGGCCTCCGTATCACAAATCAGATCTCCATTGTCAGTACAATTGGAGCAAGCGCCTGATCGGGGTACATTTTCTGATTTGGTTGCCATGCCTGCATTGTTCAGAAATCGCTCAAAAGTATGGTACAGCCCAAAGTCGTGGCCCATTTCGTGCGCCATAGTACTATTGTTGGTAGTGGAGGAAATCGCTGTACCTACCATGCTAAGATACCAGTTTGGAATGCCATAAGCGTTTCCATTTAGCCCGCCGGTATTATCCATCAAACGGTTATGTATAAAAATATTGAGGTGATTGGCGACAAGGTATGGACCTAACTCGTCTTTTTCAGTTTCGGTGTTGTGGTTGTTTAAATCCAAACTGTTTATTTGTTCAATGCCACTTAAAATAAAACAAATATTATGGGGGGCAAAGTAACTGCTCATGTTTTGTAATTGTCTTAGAATATCTGCTTTATTAGCAGCGACATTGGTTCCGTCATCATCGGCACATACATGTACCAACACCTTAATAATGTATGGGAGCGTAGCCAGTGGCCTGTTTAGTGCTTTTTTTTCGAGCTGATAAGGTTCAAACGGGGCAGGTGTTCCGCAATCATCTCTTCGTACTTGCTTTACCTGGGCACTTATGTTTTGAATAATTACCAGCAGTATGCCAACTAAAATATATTTCATGATCATTTATTTTAAAATATTTTATTTATTTTCTTTTCCTAAGGCCGGGTTATCCTGGTTTTTTTTCAGTATTTCAACCTCTTTCTTCAACTCAATTACATATAATGTGAGTTCTTCAATTTTCTCCATCATTTTTTTCTGGATGTCTCCGAGGTGTAATCCTTTTTCTTCCACTTCCTTGGCAGATGGTATGTTGGGCAGGTGTTTATTTTGCAGGATAAATTTTTCAACTTCATCCAATGCCTTGAGTTTGTACTTTTCATCAAATACATAATCAGCCCATCCTGCTTCCACTACCACTTCTTTGCTTTGTATTACCCCGTTCACCGAAAGTTTGTTAGTTGGGTTTAGTGTGCCAATACCTACGTTGCCGGTGTTGGTATTCATCACAAGGCCCCATCCGGAAACATTGCCGTAAAAGCCGGTAGTTACAGCATTTGCAATGCCCATAAAAGCGATTGTGTTGGTATTAGCCGGATTGTTGAGCCATACGCCTGCGCTGTTACCATCAGCCTGTGTTCTTAGTCGCATTCTTCCTCCAACATCCAATTTAAATGCTGGGTTATTATCATCTGTATTGATACCAACATTACCGGTGCCTGCGGCGATAAACATTGCAGAATAGCTATTGGCGAAAATCCGCATATTGGTATTTGAAAAAGTACCGATGCCGGCAGATGTACCGCCCATTCTTGTTGCCAAAATATTTCCGTTGTCGCCGAGGTGAGAAATACCATCACTATTGTTGGGGGTTTTTACAGTAAATTTTCCATAAGAGCCATCACTATTCTCGCCTACCACCACATTCCCTGTAGGATAAATTTGTAGTTTGCCTGTGCCGCCAGCATTTATGCGGAAAGCATGGTTGGTAGTAGTGCCGATAGATGCGGAAACACCGCCAACTCCCTCGGTAACTATAATGGAATCTGCACCACCAATATGTTGAAATCCGGGTGAGTTGATGGGCGTTTGGATAGTAAGCTTAACCGGCGGAGTGCTGGTGCCAATACCAACATTGCCGGTATTGCTGTTGTAAATATCGTTGCCGTTTGCAGTCCAGCTAATGCTGCCAATGCCTGCTGATAAATCGTTCCAGGCTACGCCATTGTAAAACCAAAAACTATTGTTGTCTGTATCAAATACCAGCAAGCCCGCAGCAGGGCTGGCAATAATTGTTCGCTGTGCTGTTGTCATCCTTGGAACAAGCATTCCTTTGGTGGTGCTTTTAATATCCAGCATAGCACTTTCATCCGGAGCGCTGCCATCATTGGTAATAGATACACTTTGAGCGTTAACGGCAAAGCTGCAGAAGAAAATGATTGAGCAAAAAATTAAATTTTTCATGTAACATATTTTATAGTGGTGAATGAATTGATTAATCCAATTTAAAAATTATTAAAATAAAAATGTTTTAAATGCTCTTTCGTTTCAGGACCAGGAGTAACGTAATTTTTAATAAATAATCAGTGCATTGCTGTTAATGAAATCCTGAACAAACCCCTCGGTAATTACAACTATTTTATTTGTATCGTTAATACTGCTGGTAAAGAAAAATTTCCCTTCTGCCCATTCACCGTCCACTTTTGTAATTTCCATTTCACCGTTTTTTGTTGTCGCAAGCCCGACTCCTGTCAAAGAAATATCAGCAGCTTCATCAGGCCCCAAAGTAATTTTTTTACCGGCTTTCATATATTCCTTATCGTACGGGAGGCCTATGTATTCTTTATCATAATAGCCAACTATTCTGCCAGCAGCTTCAGGAGGCATTATGGATGCAGCACTCCAGGTAATGCCGTTTATCTTGGCTGTCATGGTAAACCCGCCTGCTGTTGTTGCAATAGTACCTGGCCTAATGGATGCAGCGGCGGACGGAGTTTGCTTTGCTGCTTTTGTTGCCTGGCTTTGGCAACTTTGGCAGGCAACTATTAAAAGGAAACTTAGGGTGATGAGGAAAGAATTTTTCATAATGTTTGTTTTTTGTTAAAATATTTATTCGCAATTCAGAAAGCTTTCATCTGTTTTCTAATTTTTTTTACCCATCGCTATGCCGTTGGATATTTCTATTTCTTTGTTTCCAATGCTGCCAGCCTTTCTTCAAGCATAACTATTTGCTTTTGCAGATTTTCTATAATTACCTGCTGATTTTTGTTGGTTGCTGTAGTATTATTTTGTTGTACCTGGAGGGTTAACGCCGATATCATATTTTGTTGTTCCTGAACGGCTTTTACAAGTGGCACTACAAAAGTTTCGTAACTTAGTGCATAAAGGTCTTTACTGTTATTGGGTTTGTGAAGCCCACTAAAATCATACCCTGTTTCTATAGCTGCCTGCTCTACCTGCTGCGCCAGAAAGCCACTGAACTTTATTTTTTCCACTTCATGCTTGCCGGGAAAATCTGCTGTTTCTTTATGGCCTGAAAGCTTTGCCATTTCCTTAATGCTTTTGTAATAAGTAACAGGTTTTAAGCGCATAATAAAATCAAGCCCCTTTACTTCTTCTTTAATATTTCTTTTTATTCTTGCATCAGAAAAGGTAGCCCATGGATTGTTGGAATAATAACCGGTAGAGCTGAAGTTGCCCATAATTACCTGGTTGCTGGCGCCGTTTAAAATATCATCGTTGCCAATGCTGATGGTGTTGTTTACATTGGGCGAACCGAAAGCATTGCCAGCATTGCTACCAATCGCAATATTTTTTGTTCCATTTTTTAGATATTGGAGTGCTGATTGGCCAACTGCAGTGTTATCGTTACCGCTGATGTTAGAAGAAAGTGCAAATGAGCCCAGGGCGGTGTTAAACTCACCTGAAGTATTATCGTAGAGCGTAAGTTCTCCAATGGCTGTGTTACTTTGCCCGGTGCTGTTGGAATAAAGAGTACTAAAACCGATACCGGTATTTCGTACTCCCGTGCTGTTAGAAAAGAGCGTTTTATAGCCGTTGGCAGTATTACCTTCCCCAATGTTATTTGCAAAAAGCGACTGGTAGCCGCTAGCCGTATTTTGTAATCCGGTTGTGTTGGAGAAAAGTGCTGTTTCGCCAATGGCAGTATTGTTAGAGCCGTTAGTGTTAGCACCAAGTGCATTTGCACCAACCGCTGTATTAAAATTACCTATGGTGTTTGAATAAAGAGACTTTGCACCATTGGCAGAATTGTTGCTGCCTGTTGTATTTTTACTAAGGGCCTGATAGCCATTTCCACTATTATAATTACCATTTAAATTAAAATACAAAGCAGACTCGCCGGTGGCTGTATTGTAATTGCCTGTTGTGTTGGAATATAATGTTGTATTGCCCATTGCGGTATTTGAACTGCCGGTAGTATTTGCACTAAGCGAAATATGTCCTACAGCCGCATTAAAATTTCCGGTAGAATTATTTTGCAAAGATCCTGTGCCGAATGCCGCATTAGAACTACCGATAGTGTTTCGGCGAAGTGCACTAGCGCCCATGGCAGTATTGTATGAACCTGCAGCATTACTTGTTAATGCTTTGTATCCGTTAGCTGTATTAAAAATACCCGAAGTAATAGAATCCAGTGTTCGAAAACCTATTGCAGTATTATTTAAAGTTGAATCTATCACACCGGCATTAATATTATTTATTCTAAACCGTAAAGGCTGGTTATCGGTGGTTCCAATAAAATTTGTTGCAGGGTTGGTGCCGGCATTGCCGGTAAGGCTCCAGCCATTACCGCTAGCAGAAATTGGTGCCCACGCCGTTCCATTATAAAAATAAAATGACGAAACC
>JBBQKO010000325.1:0-4598 GCA_038327005.1 Chitinophagales bacterium
TCCCCGCTAGCCAGCGGGGAGTTATACGAAGGGATCACGAAATAGCAGGAGGGGCGTCAGCCTCTTATAAAAATAGTAAACAACAAATTGAACACTACAGAAGAAATAGCATACGGTACGAAGACCTCCACGCTGGCTAGCGGGGATGGGGGTTTAGCATATGATACGCAGACCTCCCCCCTGGCTAGCGGGGTCGGGGGCTCCGAATACGCTTCGCAGACATCCTTGGTACAAGGTCCCGATCTTTTATTGGGAGAGGCCGGGAGCATCGAATACGCAGCAAATAACTCCCCTTTAGGGGTCCGGGGCCTCGATTTCTTCTCAGCCGCCGCCCGCCTCAAAGGCATTATCACCCGTACACCGCTGATGCTCAATCACAATTTGAGCAGGCAGTACCAGTGCAATGTTTTTTTGAAAAGGGAGGATCTACAGGTGGTTCGTTCTTACAAACTGCGGGGTGCTTTTAACATGATGAGCAGTCTGCCAATTGAACAACTGCTGCGTGGTGTTGTTTGTGCCAGTGCAGGAAATCATGCACAGGGATTTGCTTATAGTTGTAAAAAGCTTAAAGTACACGGTGTGGTGTTTATGCCGGTGATTACACCCAATCAAAAAATTACTCAAACAAAAATGTTTGGTGAAGAATGGATTGATGTAAAATTGCTCGGAGATACATTTGATGACTGTGCAATCGCTGCAAAAAAATACACTGAAGAAAACGCCCTCACTTTTATTCCTCCATTTGATGACTTAAAAATCGCAGAAGGACAGGGAACAGTGGGCATTGAAATTCTGGAAGATGAACCGGAAGTAGATTTTTTATTTGTTCCGGTTGGAGGGGGTGGGTTGAGTGCCGGAGTGGGCACTTACTTTAAAACCTTTTCTCCAAAAACTACCATTGTTGGTGTGGAGCCGGAGGGAGCACCCAGCATGTTGGAAGCCATTAAAGCAGGGCATCCCGTTACGCTTGAAAATATAGAACGCTTTGTTGATGGGGCTTCGGTAAAAAGAGTGGGGGATATAATATTTCCCATTTGCAGGGAAGCATTGGATGATATGCACCTGGTGTCGGAGGGAAAAGTTTGCAGCACTATTTTAAAACTGTACAATGAAGATGCGATTGTGGTAGAGCCTGCAGGCGCATTGTCGATAGCAGCTTTGGATGATTATGCAGATGTAATCAAAGGGAAAAATGTGGTGTGTATTGTAAGCGGCGGAAACAATGATATTGACAGGATGCAGGAAATTAAAGAACGTTCCCTGCAATACGAAGGATTGAAACACTATTTTTTAATTCGCTTTGCACAAAGGCCCGGCGCATTGAAAGAGTTTGTAAATGACATACTTGGCCCCAATGACGATATTACCCGGTTTGAATACATGCAAAAGCATAACAAAGAAACCGGTCCTGCATTGGTGGGAATTGAATTGAAATCAAAAGCCGACTATGAGGCGTTGCTGCAAAATTTAAATAAATATCACATTAACTTTACAGCAATCAGTAAGAATGATAATGTATTTGGCTACCTCGTTTAAAAGGCAGCTTGTTAGATAATTTGCCGATATGCTAAAATCTGTTCGTCTTCACAGTGAACAGGTGGTAATGAAAAGAATAAAAAATCTGTGAAACATTTGTGTAATCAGTGGGCAAAAAACTAATTATTATGAAAGAGAATCCTGGATTGTACGATCCGCAATTTGAACATGACGCCTGTGGTATTGGCTTTGTTGCAAATATTAAAGGCAACAAATCTCACCAGCACATTTCGGATGCTTTGACCATTTTGGAAAATATGGAGCACCGGGGTGCATGTGGTTGTGAAACCAATACCGGTGACGGTGCTGGTATATTTTTACAGATACCACATGAATTCTTTTTTGATGAATGTGTAAAGTTGGGTGTTCATTTACCTTCTTTTGGTAAGTATGCCGTGGGTGTAATTTTCTTTCCAAAAGAAATAAAATTGCGGGAGGAGTGCAGGGATATCTTTAATAGCGCCGCTGAAAAGTTAGGGCTTGAAATAATTACCTACCGCAGTGTTCCGGTCAATACATTTGATATCGGCCCAACGGCATTGTCAGTAGAGCCAGTAATGGAACAGGTTTTTGTAGCCTGCCCGGATCATATTACCAACCCGATGGATTTTGAAAGGAAATTATTTGTGTTGCGCAAATATGCAACTCATACCATTGATAATACGGTACGCAAAGATGCCATTGGTTTTTATGTAGCATCCCTCTCTTTCAAAACAGTAGTTTATAAAGGGCAATTGACCAGCCGCCAGGTTCGCAATTATTTCCCTGACTTAAATAATAAAAGGGTAGTATCAGCTTTTGGATTGGTGCATTCCCGTTTTGCAACCAATACGTTTCCTTCCTGGAAACTGGCCCAGCCATTCCGTTACATTGCGCACAATGGAGAGATCAATACTTTACAGGGAAACCTTAATTGGTTAAAAGCTAGCGAAAAAGGTTTTGTGTCTGCTTTCTTTAGTAAAGAAGAAATGGAGATGTTATTGCCGGTAGTTAACGGGGTACAATCCGATTCTGCTTGCCTGGATAATATGATTGAATTGTTGACGCTTACTGGCCGTTCGTTACCGCATGTAATGATGATGCTGATTCCCGAAGCATGGGATGGAGACGATATGATGGATCCGGTAAAAAAAGCGTTTTATGAATTCCATGCTTCTATGATGGAACCATGGGATGGACCAGCTTCTATTTCATTTACTGATGGTAAAATAATTGGTGCCACGCTTGACCGTAATGGTCTTAGGCCATCCCGTTATTGTGTTACCAACGATGACCGTGTAATCATGGCATCTGAAACGGGCGCATTACCAGTTGATCCTTCTATTATCATTGAAAAAGGAAGATTGCAGCCAGGTAAAATGTTTGTAGTAGACATGGAGCAGGGTAGAATCATCAGCGATGACGAATTGAAAAGTACCATTTGCTCACAAAAACCTTATGGCGATTGGTTGAATAAATATAAAATCAGGCTGGAAGAATTACCTGAACCTAGGGTAATGTTTACACACCTGGAAAGTGATCAGATTTTTAAATATCAAAAAGTATTTGGTTACACCACAGAAGATCTGGAAGAAATCATTGCCCCAATGGCATTGGATGGGAAGGAGCCAATTGGTTCCATGGGTACGGATGTTCCGTTGGCAGTTTTAAGTGATGAGCCGCAGCATTTAACCTCATATTTTAAACAGTTATTTGCACAAGTTACCAATCCGCCAATAGATCCTATTCGTGAAAGATTGGTAATGTCGCTGACAACATTTGTTGGTAACAATGGTAACCTGTTGGAAGAAGATCCATTGAGTTGTCACACGGTCGCATTGAAGCATCCGGTATTATCTAACTACGAGTTGGAGAAGATCCGGAGTATTGATACCGGTGTATTCCAGGCCAAAACATTGCAGATGTATTATCGTGCCGATGGAAAGCCGGATTCCATGAAAAAAGCGTTGGATCGTTTGTGTCGGTATGCGGTAGATGCAGCCGAAGATGGTTTTGAAGTATTGATTTTGACCGACCGTGCAGTGGATTCAGATCATGCGCCGATCCCTTCTTTATTGGCAACGGCTGCAGTGCATCATCATTTGATCCGCAAAGGCTTGAGAGGTTGTGTAGGACTGGTAATTGAATCTGGTAGTGTTTGGGAAGTGCATCATTTCGCCTGTTTATTGGGCTATGGTGCCACTGCCATCAATCCATATATGGCCTTGTCAACCATCCGTGAAATGAAGATCAGCGGAAAATTGCAAACCGATTTAGAGGTGGAGCAATTGAAGAAAAATTATATCAAAGCGGTAAATGATGGATTGCTGAAAGTGTTCTCTAAAATGGGAATCTCTACTTTGCAGTCGTACCAGGGAGCTCAGATTTTTGAAATCCTCGGTATCAATAAATCAGTAGTCGATAAATATTTCACCGGATCTATTTCACGTATCGAAGGGTTGGGACTGGATGAAATTGCAAAAGAAACTTTGGCCAAACATGCTTTTGCATTTCCTAAAAAACATATCCCGGTTGATCGTTTGCCTGTAGGCGGTTTATACCAATGGAAACGTAAAGGCGAGTTCCATTTATTCAATCCGCAAACCATTCACTTGTTGCAGTATTCTACCAGGATGAATGATTACCCAACTTTTAAAAAATATTCGAAGACAGTAAATGAACAGGGACAAAAAGCCTGTACGTTAAGGAGTCTGTTTCAGTTTAATAAATATCGTGCACCTATTTCTATAGATGAAGTAGAACCGGCCGAAGGAATTTATAAAAGATTTGCTACTGGTGCCATGAGCTTTGGTTCTATCTCTCACGAAGCACATAGCACACTTGCAATTGCCATGAACCGCCTTGGTGGCAAAAGCAATACCGGCGAAGGGGGCGAAGATGAAATGCGTTTTGAACCTTTGCCAAATGGAGATTCTATGAGGAGCGCTATCAAGCAGGTGGCATCTGCAAGATTTGGCGTTACCAGCAATTATTTAACGCAGGCAGATGAGCTGCAGATAAAGATGGCCCAAGGTGCAAAGCCAGGTGAAGGTGGACAATTACCGGGTCATAAAGTAGATGAC
>JBBQKO010000326.1:0-4598 GCA_038327005.1 Chitinophagales bacterium
CATCTTGATTTAAATTTGTCCAGGTTTCAAGCGTTCCGTTAGCCACTGCCACAAAGGTTACATCTACAAATTGATCAGGCCAACCAAATCTTCCTAAGTTAGAAACACTACTTGAAGAAAACTGAGCCCCGTTAGAGGCTACTGCCACTGTAAAACCTCCACCAGCAGGGCGTTCGCCTTGAAAGTAGTACCTTGGCGTTCCACTTTCCCGTACAAAAAGTTGTCCTTGTTCACCTCCATCCCAAGAATCCCAAAAATACATCCGAGTAGTATATTCTCTACCAGCTACTACATTAATCCCATACGTTTTTGAGCCATTGGCATGCGCACCCTGCCAACTGTTCAATAATACGCTTATACTATTAATTTGGTTGTAAGTATTAATTTGCTGTATAGTTCCTGTACCTAAGTTTAATTCGCCACCAGCGGTATTTAAAGCTACGCTTCCGCTGTGCCTTAATAAGAAAACATTGGCACTGTTAAAAGCCAAATTACCACCATTGGTGTTTAAATTTTGTGTGCCACTGGTTTGTTGAAAATGCACCTTGGCATTATTATTAAAAACAACAGCGCCTCCATTTGTAGCTATACCAGCATCTAGCAATACTCTATTCCCTGCATTAAAATTTAAGGAGAGTGCACCATTGGTAGCAGTAATATCATTGTTAATCCATATATCCTGGTCGGCAGTTAAGGTTAAAGTTCTTGCACTGCTGCCTGTGTAAGTCAAATTATCTCTAAAAACAATATGCCCTCTCCCATAAATATTATTGCTGGCACCTGCTCCTGTGTTGGTATTGGTGGAAGTAGTAATTGTAATGTTGTTGCTTGATAAATTGGTTGCAATGGTATTCAAATCTGAAGTGCTAAAATACAGGTTGTGAGGGTCTAACAGCCATTCTCCAGCGGTTCCGTTTGAGGCAATAGTGCTCACGGCAACGCCATCAAAATTAATACCACCACCAGAAGTTTCAATCAATCCGCCTTTTCCGCTATTTCCTTTACCCATGGCTAACAATTGCCCTTGTGCTTTGGTAAACGATGCCGGATGGTTAAGGTTACTCCACAATACCACTTTTCCGCCATTACCGTTTTCGGTAGCACTTGCATCTATAATAGCGCCTTTATCCATGGTTACCGTGGCAGCTTCATAAATGGTTTCTTCAAACTTTTTGCTTGCAATTGTACCCCCTTGCCAGTCGCCACCTACCAAAATATTTCCTCCACCATTATTGCCTTTAGCATATAGTTTTGCGCTTTGGTGGATATAAATTACATCTGATTCTACAATAATATTCCCTCCTTTTGTGACAGACGAAGCATTAAGCTTACCACTAATCGCAATAGAATTGGTCAATTCTTTTGAAAATCTTGCTTTTTGTTCAAAAGCCTGCAGGCGTATATCGCCACCATTGGTCGAAATTTTTGCGGTTTCGGCTATAATAATGCTCCCTTTGGTTTGCAATAAAACAGCTAATTCCCCTTTTTCTGAAATAATAGAAGCATTATTACCAAAAGTTATTTTGCCTTTATTGGTGCTTACAATTTGTAAACTTGCGGTATTTGAATTGGAGTTTTTTTTGATGCTGGTATTGAAATGGATATCGCCTTCCGTTTTGAAAATAACATTTTTACCTTGGTTCAAGTAACTTTCTATAAGTACTGCAGGAAATCTTTGTCCCTTTTCACCCGAAATAATTAAACTAGTAGCAGTTGCGCCACTTACCGTTGCTCGGGCAGCACCAAAAAATACTTCATTATCGGCAGGCTTGGTTTTAAAACCAGTACCTGTTATGATAAAGTTGGCATCTACTGCACCGCTTGTTGGGGCATTTGAGGTAATGGTGGGTGACTGTGCCTGTGTATAATGAAGTATAACAAAGGCTAATAAACAGCATAGTGCTTTTTTCATATAGAATTGGTTTTGGTTCGTAACGCAATATTTAGGTTTAGCGTTCTCATATAAATTAAAATTGATATGGGGTAAAAATTGGAAAAATTTAAAAGGTTGGTATTATTGATTTTCAAGTAATTAGCAAGTAATTAAGCTCCTTTTGTTTAACTAATTGATATAAAGCTAAACTGTGCAGCTTAAAGCATCCAACTGTTTATTAACTCTTTAATTTTTAAAATATTGTTAGTGTGTCTTAAATTGGTAATAGTAATTTTAGAAAACTGATAACAATGCCAATAATTTATATTTAGGGCATCTCTAAAAACTCTTTTTCTTATTTGACCTCACCTTTAATTCCTCCCCCCCGAAAAATTCGGGGTCTTCGACAAAAGAGAGGAAAAAGATAAGTTTTTAGAGATACCCTTTATTAATCCAGTGCCGTCCGAACTTTTTTTAAAACAGTCGTTTTAGTGCCCTGAAAGTATTGATTTTACTGGGTTGCACTCTAAAATTATAAGAATAAAAGTGTTCAATTAAAAGGCAAAAGATTTCTGCCGATTTGGTTTATTGGGTTTGCCTCTTGCCTTCACTGCGCCTTCTTTTTTCTGACTGCATACACAATCAGGGCCGTGGTAATAGGTTAAACAAAAACGTATTTTTTAACTGTGTGATGAGCTCTAATTGTACATCTTTGTCACTATCATATACCTTTATACAACGAAGGTTTACCTGATCTATTCCTACTTCTACAGCTTTTTTACCGCTAAGGCGTATCAACTCGTCTTAAAGTATATGTTGATCCTTATCAACCGGCAACTCTTTTTCACAAATGCTTGCTGTCCTGGCGGGGTTTCCGCCACATACACTACAAATATTAAAAGAGCCTTCCGTGAAACCCCGACGTAGAAAAGCACATCAATTTGCCTGCAACCACTCCACGTTTTTATTAACGCCAACCGATGGGGATAAAGTTGTAACATAGCGACACATGCTCCACCTATTTTATCACTTTCACTAGTGTTGATTAGAAATTTTTGTTTGAAATAAGCTTATGAAATGGTACATCTGTGGTGCTTTCTTTTATGAAATACAATTGATCAGGCATTACAAACCAATGAATTACCTGGATTGTAAATTTTACGAGGAAAAGTCTGAAAGTTATAGCACATTCTACGTCGGGGTTTCGCATTTGCTGTAAGGTAATTTGAAGACCTTTTTTGTGCAAAAAACCCCGACGGGACAGACTTCCAATAGAACAGTCGCAGGAATGGGGCGAAAACAAAGTGCGGATGGATTCCTGTGCCTACCTGCAAAGGCTGGAGTATATTTGTTTGAACCCGGTAAAAGTAAGGTGGTGTGCTTATATTGAAGTCTGACAGGATTGTCCGTTAAAATGTTGATTACCGGGATATGGTGATCCAATCTGGCAATTCAACAATTAAACAATGCAACATCCAATAAAGCATCATTCCAGCAATTCATCAACTTCAATTATGAACTAACTTCATTAAGTTTGCCTCAAAATTTATAAGGATGTACGACTTGCAAGATTTTTTGATACCCATCGATATGCATGCGCTGAATGAAGACAGCGGTTACAACGACGGGCAAATGGCCAGGTTTATTATAGGTTATGATTGTGAATTATCGGACCTGGAGAAAGTAGATATTGTATTAGTGGGTATTGGTGAAACCAGGGGCGGTGGTATTTTTAACAATGGATTTGAAGCTGCCGACGCCATCCGTAAACAACTGTATCAATTGCATTACTGGCATTTTGATGTAAGGATAGCAGATTTTGGAAATATAAAAACAGGCGCTTCTTTAAGCGATAGTTATGCTGCTATTAAAACCGTGTTGGCGGAATTGATACGGATGAAAAAAATAGTTGTGTTGCTTGGTGGAACCCACGACATCACGCTTGCTCAATATTTTGCCTACAAGGAATTGGGTAAATCTGTTGAAGCCACCTGTATAGATTCTACGATTGACCTGAGAGGTGAAAGCTCCATCCGGAGTGAAAATTTTTTGCTGGAAATGTTAACCGGCGAACCCAATATGGTAACCCATTACAATCACATCGGTTTTCAAAGTTACTATGTGCATCCACGGATGCTCGAAACCATGGATAAGCTTCGCTTTGATTGCTACCGGGTAGGTGTAGCGAAAGAAAATATAGAAGAAATGGAACCGGTTTTACGCAATACCGGTCTATTAAGTTTTGATATCAATGCCATCAAATACAGTGATGCGCCAGCCAACGACAACAGTCCCAATGGCTTTTCAGGTGAAGAGGCTTGCATACTCGCCCGCTATGCCGGCATGAGTACAAAGCTGAGTACTTTTGGTATTTATGGCTACTTACCCGATTCCGACAGGAACGAATTGACTGCCCGGCAAATTTCGCAGATGCTGTGGTATTTTATTGATGGTAAAAGTCGCAGCAAACAAGAAGCTTCTCTCGAAGACCGGAATCATTTTAATGAGTACCATACTGCATTTGCAGAAGTAGATACTGTGTTTTTACAAAGCCGTAAAACAAACAGGTGGTGGATGCAGTTGCCCAACAAAAAAATAGTTGCCTGTAGCTACAACGATTACCTGAGTGCCAGCAGAAACGAGATACCGGAAAGATGGCTGAGGGAACAGGAGCGGAATTAATCTGATGAGTGATGAGGGATGAATGATGAGTTATGAATGGTGA
>JBBQKO010000327.1:0-4594 GCA_038327005.1 Chitinophagales bacterium
TATGCTGGATGGTATGGATAGCAAACATGGTGTACAGGTTATTAAAGCCAGAGTACCATTGAGCGAAATGTTTGGTTATGTAACGCAATTGCGTTCATTGTCTTCAGGTCGTGCTACTTCTACCATGGAGTTTAGTCATTATAGTCCTGCACCAAGTAATATTGCAGAAACTGTAATTGCCAAGCAAAAAGGCAAGCAGAAAGTGGATGATTAAGCCCCCTCTAACTCCCCAAGGTGGAGAACAGAGATTTAGATATTTTAAATACAACAAACCCCGTACGAGAGTCCGGGGTTTGTTGTTTTCAGTTACCAGTTGAAGTAACCCAGGGTTTTATTCCAGCACACCTTGCACGTTCACCGATAGGAAACTGCCCATACTCAATTGTACCAAATAGTAAAGATTACTGGCGGCTTTTGGCTTACTCTTGTAGCTTTAAAATCAAATAAGTCACAACGTTACTTTTCCTTATGATAAATCTAGCTGAAGCTTTGGATTACCTAAAAAATACTTGGTACAGTATTAGCAACTTCCTTTTAAAACATCAATAATGAATATAAAAAATAAAGTAACCTTAGCCTTTCTCCTTGTTTCCATCACTACCGTTGCACAAAAAAGTAAGATTGACACAGAAAGAGAAAATTTCTTCCGCTTTGGAGCAAAGGGTGGTGTTAACATCAATAAAATTACAGGCCAGGCTTATAAGTCGGGGTTTAATTACAACTACCAGTTAGGGGGCTTTTTACAGTTTAATTTTAGTAAGCGTTTCGGCATTCAACCAGAAGTGAATTTTGTACAGTCATCTTCGGAGTTTTCCAATGACGCCACAGATGTGTATGATGATATTTTTAGAGATGGCAGTCAGAAAAATGCTAAACTGAATTACTTGGAAGTGCCGTTGTTATTAAATATAAATGTTGGCGTAAGCAAGCGGATAAAATTACAATTTGGTCCTTCATACGGTGGTTTGCTGAAACAAACAGTGGACAGTTTGAGGTCTGGTGCCAATATTTATAAGAACGGTGATTGGGCTGCTATCGGCGGATTGTGGATACAACTACCCCTTGTCAATATTGGAGCAAGGTATAAATTAGGCTTAAGCAATCTCAATGCGATCGATGATCAGCAAAAATGGAAAAGTCAATCCATTCAAATATTTGCTGGTATCACTTTTTAAGAAAATATAATTTTTGAAGGAAGGGTTGCATAATCGCAGCCCTTTTTTTATATTACCAACTAAACCTACTCGAATGATTGCAAAAATGCCTTTAGAAAATTTCCTGATTATAGATATTGAAACGGTTTCCGAAAAAATAGACTATTACGGACTTAGTTCCGAATGGCAGCATTTATGGGAAGAAAAGGTATTTCGTTCTTTACCGGAAAACACGGCTGTTGCTGATTATTATCCTCAAAGGGCAGGGGTAATGGCTGAATTTGCCAAGGTAGTTTGTATCAGTATCGGATATTTTAGAAGGGGGAGGGAAGGCAACCAGTTTAGGGTAAAATCCATTTTTGGCGAAGATGAACTTGAATTGCTAAAGCAGTTTATAAGTACCGTTGACCAACTTGAGGCTGTCAATAAACACTGGAGTTTTACCGGTCACAATATCAAAGAGTTTGATATTCCCTTCTTGTGCAGGCGATTACTGATTAATGGGATTGCTATTCCACCCTATCTGGATTTTCAAAATATGAAACCCTGGGAAACCAATATGGTCGATACATTCCAATATTGGCGATTTGGGGACTACAAAAATTATACATCGCTTAAGTTATTGGCAGCAGCATTAAATGTACCATCGCCTAAAGATGACATTGATGGGAGCATGGTAGGCGATGTTTATTGGAAGGAAAAAGATCTGAAGCGAATTGCCATCTATTGCCAAAAAGATATTGTAACGGTGGCGAATATCATACTTCGCTTTAAACACCAACCTTTGCTTACCGACGAACAGGTCGTTTTTGCAAAGTAGTTCCGCTGTTTTCGTCGCTGTTTCGGAACTTTTTTATTTCCAACGACTGTAAACATGCCAAAGCAATCCATTTTTAGCTTGATTTTCCTGAGTTTTTTATCCCCATTTTAGCGGCTAACCCATGCTGATATTGTGTTTTACATTTACCAACCAGCAATTAAAAAAAAACTTCGAAAACTTTTTATTTTCCCTTTGCTATTTCAAAGCACTCCCTTACCTTTGCACTCCAAATTAAAAAAACGAAAGTTTAAAGTTCTTTAAATATGTCACAGAGAATCAGAATAAAATTACAGTCTTACGATCATAACCTGGTTGATAAGTCGGCTGAGAAAATCGTAAAAACGGTACGCAGTACCGGTGCAGTTGTAACAGGACCAATTCCTTTACCAACACACAAGAAAATTTTTACTGTATTGCGTTCTCCTCACGTTAACAAGAAAGCTCGTGAGCAGTTTCAATTGTGTACACACAAACGTTTGTTAGACATATACACCAGCAGTAGTCGCACAGTTGATGCACTAAGCAAATTAGATCTGCCAAGTGGTGTAGATGTTGAGATAAAAGCCTAATGAACCGTCCCCTATAGAGGGAAAGGCAAAAGGTTAGTTCTTAGAATTAAAATATTGAACATCTATCTCCGATACCAATCGGAGCGCTGGATAAAAAAGAGATACAATGAAAAGTATTATTGGAAAGAAGATTGGCATGACCAGTGTCTTTGATGCAACAGGCAAGCAAACTGCCGTTACAATCATTGAAGCAGGACCATGCGTCGTTACACAAAAGAAAACCGTAGCCACAGACGGTTACAATGCACTCCAAATTGCATTCGGCGATAAAAAGGAAAAGCACTCCATCAAAGCTGAAGTTAATCACTTCGCAAAAGCCCAGACATCCCCAAAAAAAGTAGTAAAGGAAATACGCAATAGCGAATTTACCCAAGAAGTTGGTGAAATCATCACTTTGGACATATTTGCCGAAGGCGATAGTGTTGAAGTAGTCGGTACAACCAAAGGAAAGGGTTTCCAAGGTGTTGTTAAACGTCATGGTTTCCATGGTGTTGGCGGACAGTCTCATGGTCAGCATGACCGTTCAAGAGCTCCGGGATCCATTGGTAACTCATCAGATGCTTCAAGGGTATTTAAGGGAATGAGAATGGGTGGACGTATGGGACAAGATAAAGTGAAAATGAAGGGCTTGAAAGTAGTTAAGATTTTTTCTGAAAAGAATTACATATTGGTTAGTGGTTCTGTACCAGGCCACAATGGTTCAATCGTCTTAATACAAAAGTAAAAACGGTTTAGCTGATTAGCTGATATGCTAATGTGCTAACGGAAGAATTGAAAAAGAGTTTTTAAAAAATAAAGTGGATTAATTAGCAAAACAGCAAATTAGCACATTAGCAAATTAAAAAACATGCAAGTAGATATTTTAAATATACAAGGTACTAAAACAGGTAGAACCATCGAATTACCTGAAGAGATTTTTGGTGCTGAACCAAACAACCATGTTATTTACTTAGCCGTTAAGCAATACTTAGCTGCGCAGCGTCAAGGTACGCACAAGGTAAAAACAAGAGCTGAAGCAAATGGTTCTTCTAAGAAATTAGTAAAGCAAAAAGGAACCGGCGGTGCTCGTAAAGGTAACTTGCGTAGCCCTATATATAAAGGTGGAGGTTCTATTTTTGGACCAAAACCTCATCTGTACGATTTCAAATTGAACCGTAAGGTGAAGGACCTTGCTAAAATCAGTGCTCTGAGTTACAAGGCAAAGGAAAATTCAATTGTTATTGTAGAAGATGTAACAATGGATGCTCCAAAGTCTAAGCAATTTGCAGGTATCTTAAAGAGTTTACAATTGAGCGACAAAAAAATATTGTTTGTATTGCCGGAAGATAGCGAAAACGTTTACCTAAGCTTAAGAAATATTCCTAAAGTACAGGGAACATTGTTAAGTGATGTGAATACCTACGATATCGTAAACGCCAATGTGTTGGTTTTTACTGAAAGCGTAGCAAATATTTTTACTGAAGAAGAAGAAGCGGTAGAAGCATAATATTAAATTAGCTAATTAGCTGATGCGCTAATGTGCTAATTGTAAGGAATAGTTTTTAACAAAGTTTAGATTAGCAAATTGGCTAATTAGCAAATTATCAAATTAGAATTATGAAACTGTCTGAAGTTTTAGTAAAGCCGATATTGTCTGAAAAGATAAACAAGCAAACTGAGAAAATGAATCGTTACGCTTTTGTGGTAGGCAGAAAGGCTAACAAATTGGAAATAAAGAAAGCTGTAGAAGAATTTTATGGCGTTCAGGTTATCAATGTTAACACATCAGTTACACCTGGTAAAGCTAAATCCCGTAATACAAAAGCCGGAGTTGTTAGTGGTCGTAAGCCTGCTAAAAAGAAAGCTTATGTAACAGTTGCAGAAGGCGAAACAATTGACTTGTACGGAACAGTTTAGTTTTTGTCGATCAATAAAAAGTAATTTTTTTCTTAACGGATGGCATCAACTGCCGCAAAAGTTGAAATAAATAAAATACAATGGCACTTAGAAAATACAAACCTACCACAGCAGGTACTCGTTGGAGAATTGGTAATGCATACGCAGAAATCACT
>JBBQKO010000328.1:0-4567 GCA_038327005.1 Chitinophagales bacterium
TCTAAAATCTACAATCATATCCTGGTAGCCAAAGCTGTTGCCTCTTTCGGTCAACATCACTTTATCATTACCGGCTTTTTGAATTTTTTCGACTGCAAATTTCATGGAGGGACCGCTTAAAAATTGTCCTTTTTTTACATTCACTATTCTTCCCGTTGCCGCAGCCGCAATCAATAGATCGGTTTGCCTGCATAAAAATGCAGGAATTTGTAGAACATCCACATAAGCTGCTGCAAGTGCTGCTTCCTCATGCGCATGAATGTCGGACACAGTTGGCAACTGGTATTTTTCTCCCACCTTTTTTAATATGCTTAAAGCCTCCAGGTCGCCTATACCCGTAAAGGAACTGCTACTGGTTCGGTTGGCCTTACGATAAGAGGCTTTAAATATATACGGGATACCCAGATTTTTACAAATGGTTGAAACCTTCTCCGCTACTTCCATCACTAGTTCTTCACTTTCCACCACGCAGGGCCCTGCAAGCAGGAAGAAATTATTTTTATCGTATTGTTGGTTGGCAAATAAGTGTTCTAAATACTTTTCCATTAATTTACTTTTTATTTTGGCGCAAAGTTATTTCTTTAGATAATTAATTGCCAAAAAATAAGTAAGGATTAGAATGCCAATCGGCGGTCTAGTTAATGATTGCTTTTATAAACTCTTCCTTCTTTCTTCTTGCCACATCAAGCAGCACCCCGTTTTTCATCACCACCTGGCCGCCATCGCCTTTGATGTATTTATCAATTTGATTGATGTTGATGATGTAGGAATGGTGAATACGGAAAAAAGTGTTTTGGGGTAGCAGCTCTTCAAAATCTTTTAATGTTTTGGAAACGGTTATTTTTTTGTTTCCGGTCAAGCAAAAAATGGTGTAGTTACTCTGTGCTTCTAAATAAATAATGTCGGTAATTTCTACAAACTGTAATCCTTCCATACTCGGTATGGCTATGCGATGCTGCTCTTTTTTATTATTTGTTAGATTGTGCAGCAATGTTTCCAGTGATTGATTGCCGGATTGTTTTTTTCTTTTTGCTGTAGCTTTTTCCACAGCGATTTTCAAGTCACTTACTTCTACGGGTTTCACTAAATAATCCAGTGCGCTGTAACGGATTGCTTTGATGGCGTAATGGTCATAAGCGGTGATGAAGATAATCTCAAAATCATGTTCATTTAGTTGCTGCAGCATGGTAAAGCCATTCATTCGTGGCATTTCTACATCTAAGAAAATGATATCCGGTTTATTTTCTTCAATGCTTTTAATTCCCTGCTCGCCATTTTCACATTCTGCAACGATATTTACTTCCGGACAATGGTTCATCAGCTTTTGCCGCAGTGCATTGCGGCTGCTGGATTCGTCGTCAATGATAATTGCTCTGATCATTCTCTGTTTTTAAATTTTATAAAACTGCATAAAAAACGAACGCCTAAACTTCTAAACACTTCGGCCATTTTCAACAATCTTAATCCTTCTCATGATTGATTCACCAGTTCCACTTCTACTTTTGTTCCGCATGGCTCATTGTGATTGTTCACCAGGTCAGTAATTTTTACTGATCCGCTTTTGTGCTGATTGAATAAATTAATCCGGTCTGTTGTAATCTGCATCCCCATCGATTCATGAGCCGGCTTGTTTAATTGCTTGTACGATTCAGCTTTTGCCCTGCCCACGCCATTGTCTTCAATGCGGTAACAAATATGATTGTTACATACAGTAATATCAATCATCAGTTTTTTATCATCGTCTATTTTATTCAACAAACCATGATGGATAGCATTTTCCACGAAAGGCTGGATAACCAGCGGAGGCGCTTTATAATCGCCATTCATTATCTCATCAGCAATATTTATCTGGTAACTGAATTTTTTATCGCAACGTAGCTCTTCCAGTTCAAGGTATAGTTTTAATGTCTCCATATCCTTCCAGCAAGGCACCACATTGTTTTTTGAATTTTCTAAAATAGAGCGAATGAGTTTTGCAAACTTAGCCAGGTACAAAGTTGCCTTTTCTTTTTCATCTACCTGAATGAGGTTGTCAATACTATTGAGGCAGTTGAAGATAAAATGCGGGTTCATCTGGGCCCTTAGAGCCATCATTTCGGTTTCTGCTATCTGTTGTTTTAGTTCTGCTTCATTGCGGACGATTTGAATTCTTCTTCTTATCAACCAAAAAATGAGTCCGGTTATGCAAGCAAATAAAACTATTGTAAACCAAAGCCGCTGCCAAAACGCAGGTACAATACAAAAATGGAAACTCTCCTCTTGCTCATAAAACTCTCCATTTTCTCTTTTAGCCTTTATTTTAAAAGTGTATGCTCCCGGTGAAAGTTTTGCATAACGGGCACTGTGTTGTTTCCCTGCAAATACCCAATCTTTTTCAAAACCTTCCAACATATAATAATACTCCACAGCATCGGGAGAAATAAAATCAAGCACGGAGAAGTTAAATGAAAAAGCATTTTGTGTGTAATTGAATTTTATAATATTTCCTGATTTATCATTTGCTACAATAACTGTATCATTCACAAAAATATCATCAATGGTTATTGGGAAATTATAAGAGGCAATAATGTCAGCCGGATTAAAGCAGATAAAATTATTCTCAGTTACTGCAGCAATTTTTCCATCCGGAAGTACTGCAATGCTTTGCCGGAATTTTGAATAAGGCAAACCACCCTGCTGGTTATACAATCCTTTGAATGTGCCGGAAGCATCAATATGCCCAATGCCATTAATGGTTGTAAACCATGCCCCACCTTTTTCATCGACACCCACACTGTACACATTGTCATCAGGCAGGCCAGAAAGTATATCATAGTTGGTAAACCCTTTATCCGGCGGAAGGGACGTTTTATATTTTGCCAGGCCGCCTTCAAATGTTGCCACCCAAATAGTTCCTTTGCCATCTGCTGTTATTTCATTGATTATGGAGGAATGTAAAGTCGTTTGATTTTTATTATTTACGCCAATTACGTCATATTTTTTATTATAGAAATCATACCTGATTAACCCATATCCCGTAGTTCCAATCCACATACAATTGTTCGGAATATCTACAGCCAGGCAGGAAATTGCATTCTCGCCAATATCGTCTTTTGAAGGTGTCCATACATTCCGGCTGCGGTGATTATAGATAAATAATTCATTCCGGATATTAAGGATCCAGTAGTTGCCTGCGGCATCAATGGCCATGCCGGTAATAATGGTTTTGTTATAGGGAAATGGGAGTTTGATTTTATCCCATTTATTAAATCGGAAATCATATATCAATAACGATCCTGTGGAAAAAATGAAAATAGAATCTGCATTGCGGGAGAAAAATGCATAACAGGTATCCCGGCTGCAGGCAACAGGTTTTTGAAGTTCCTTTATTATTCCTGTTTTATTGTTTACGGTAAAAACTTTGTTGTCCTTCCAGGAAGCAATCAGCCATTCATCGCCAGCCTGGTGATACATAAATATTTTAAGCGCAAGTTGAGGTGCAACAGAAAGATTATTTGGGAAAGAAAGGTGCAGGTTGTTATTTAACACGGGGATGAATTTGCTTACACCATTCATGGTACCTACCCAGGTAATATTATGCCTGTCTTTATAAATGCAATTTACTTTTCCTGTTAATAAATCATTTTCTTTGCCTCCAGTTCCTGCTAAAAAATACAGCACTTCATTCTTTTCATTAATAGCTGCCAGTCCTTCTGCCGCTGGGGCAAAGAGCAGTTGGGTATATTGGCTGTATGGTGGAATTAATTTCCCCGTGTGCTTACTTTTTTGCAATGAAACAGCCGAAATTTCATTTGTTGCAGGGTTAAGACAGTATAATTTATTTTGCTCGTCAACACAATAAACTTTGTTTAGGTCTTTATCAAAATAGAAAAAAGTTATTTCACTCAATGCAATGGCTGCCTGCAATGTAAACGTACCGGTTTGTTTATTAAAACTAAAAATACCATCAGTTGTTGCGAGCCAAAGTTCTGTTGCCGATTTTGGTAATATGCGGAAGATAGAGTGGTATCCGCCTTTGATTTCAATATGATTGTTGCGCAGGTATTCCTTGAAATTGTATCGGTAGAATTTTTTTGTTACGGGGTTGTAATGGCAAAACTCTTTTGAATCTGCTGCTATCCAGATGCTGGTATCGGAATCCGGATAAGCATCCCATATCAAATCGTTGGGAATAAAATTAGTATTTGAAGTACTGTCGGGCAAAAAAACTTCTGTAGTACCGGCGGTCATATCAATCCGGTTTAAACCCTTTCGGGTGCACACCCAAATACTTCCTTTTGCATCCTGTGATACGTGGGTAATAAAGCTATTGGATAAATAGTTTTTTTTGCGGATCGAAGGTTTATAAATTTTCCAGCTATTGCCGTTATAAAGGTTCAGCCCGCTTTCGGTACCAATCCATATATAACCGGTTTTATCTTCAAAGAAACAGGTAACCCTGTTATTGCTTAGCCCGTCTTTTTCTGTAAGGTTATTAAAATATGCCTGTTGCTGTGCAACCGCTTTTATACAACGGTTGCACAATATAATACCTGTACAAATCATTAGTTTGAAAATGAAAATGTAG
>JBBQKO010000329.1:0-4547 GCA_038327005.1 Chitinophagales bacterium
CCTAATATGGGCGAATGTTGGGGAGCAGGTACAGCAACGTTTATGATTCTCGGAAATATCTGTACCCGTTCCTGCGGATTTTGTGCTGTTGCAACCGGTCGTCCGTTGCCCGTTGATTTAAAAGAACCTGAACGGATAGCACAATCCGTGCGACTGATGAATGTGAAACATTGCGTAATTACTTCGGTTAACAGAGATGATTTAAAAGATGGCGGCTCTATTATTTGGGTGGAAACGATTAACGCTATTCGCCGGGTGAGCCCTCAAACAAAATTTGAAACGCTTATACCGGATTTTATGGGTAATTGGGAAAACCTGCAGCGTATTATAGATGCACATCCCGACATTGTTTCTCATAATACTGAAACCGTTCAAAGGCTTACAAAAAAAGTACGTGTTCAGGCAAAATATGATAGAAGCCTTGAGGTTTTAAAAAGATTGAAAGATGCAGGAATGAAAACAAAATCAGGAATTATGCTTGGATTAGGAGAAACTGAACAGGAGATTTATGAAACAATGGATGATTTGCGTGCAGTAGGCTGCGATGTATTAACACTGGGACAATACCTGCAACCAACAAAACAACATTTGCCAGTTGTAGAATTTATTCACCCTGAAGTATTTGCTAAATATAAAGTGATAGGCCTTGAAAAAGGTTTTCGTTATGTTGAAAGCGGTCCTATGATCCGTTCCTCCTATCATGCAGAAAAGCATATTTTTTAAAAAATGATTTACAAATAATTCCCGGAACGAATGACTTATAAATATAAGTACAAATAAAAATTTTACAGAGTTTATTAAGGTTCTCTTTAAAACCTTGAATTTATTTTAATTCTTAAATATTACACCATGTATCCAGAACAATTAGTAATGCCAATGAAGGAAGAACTTACCTCTGTTGGTTTTGAAGATCTCCGCAACGCTGCGGAAGTAGATGCCGCCGTTAATTCAAAAGGCACCGTTTTAGTGGTTGTTAATTCAGTATGCGGATGTGCTGCCGGTGCGGCACGCCCGGGAGTAAAACTTTCATTGCTCGCAATTAAGCACCCTGGCCGTATTACAACTGTGTTTGCCGGCTTTGACACTGAAGCCACTAACCAGGCACGTAAACATTTTCTGCCTTATCCCCCATCGTCGCCTTGTATAGGCTTGTTTAAAGATGGAAAATTGGTTCATTTTGTAGAACGACACCATATTGAAGGAAGGTCCAAGGAGCTGATTGCCGATAACCTAAAGGCCGCCTATGAGGAGTATTGTTAGTCAATAAGGCTAGTTCAAAAGTTTTAAGGTTGAAAGGTTGAAAAGATTAAGTGTTTCTTGCAAAACATTCCAACTTTAAACTTTCCAACTTTCGAACCTTGAACGTTATAAATAAATAAAAATGATAAATTTTAAAGATATGCCGTTGCACTCACGGGTATGGATATACCAATCTACCCGTGAGTTTTCTGAAAATGAAATGACTCAACTAAAAACTAAAGCAGAAAGTTTTATTGCTGAGTGGACTTCGCACGGAAAAACAATGAGCGCTTGTATTGAAATCTTTCACAATCGTTTTATTATAGTATGTGTAGATGAAAAAAACGCTTCCGCCAGCGGATGCGGAATTGACAAGTCAGTAAAATTTATTCAGCAACTGGAATCCGGCTTAGGCGGAAATACTTTTCTTCTGGACAGAATGAATGTTGCTTACAGACCCGCCCGACTGCCCGCCCGTGCCGTTACGGACGGGAATGACGAAGTCGGAGAACGGGAAATTATTTCGTGTCATATATCTGAACTTAAAAATTTACGCACCTTTCCGGAAGGACTAAAAGGCATAACTGTGTTCAATAACCTGGTAAATACCAAAGAAGGGTTGGAGCAAAATTGGGAAGTGCCCTTGGAAAAAAGTTGGCATAACAATTTTTTGAGCTGAGAATGTATTTATGCCGAAGGTACCCGTGTTATAGATACCGATTATAAAAACCCGCAACCTTGAAATGGCATATCAAAAAAGGTGTAAAAATTTTTTTATTAAACAGGGAAATTTAAAATTTCATACGCTTCCGAAAGGAACTCAAAATATAGGTTAATATGGATTATGACAATTATTCAACAGAAGGTTCTTCTGTTCCCGGGAGTAGTAAAAGTAATGGCTCGTGCCTTACGTATGGCTGCAGTAAATCAGATATATATGACTGGCTGTCGGATATTGTTATGCCACCTGACTATAAAGTTTGCAATATTATAGAAATAAAGTTTAAAGGATCCCGGAAGGAATTCTATCTCAATCACCAAAACATATATTTCAAAAATGGAGAATTGGTTGTTGTGGAGGGCACTCTGGCTGGTTATGATGTTGGGCATGTTTCCTTAACCGGAGAATTGGTACGTATGCAGCTCAGGAAAAACAACGTGCATACGGAGGAAGTAGTTAAAAAAATCTATCGCAGAGCCACTCCTGCTGATGTAAATAAATGGAAGCTGGCCAAAGAGATGGAATTAGATACGATGTATAAAGCAAGGGTTTTGGCTAAAGATCTTGGCCTATCTATGAAATTATTTGATGTAGATTACCAGGGCGATCAATCTAAAGCTACATTTTATTATACAGCCGAAGGACGTGTGGATTTCCGGGAGTTAGTTAAACACCTATCCAAAGCTTTTCAGATACGTGTTGAGATGCGCCAGATTGGAATACGTGAGGAAGCCTTTCGCATAGGTGGTATTGGTCCTTGCGGAAGCTATTTTTGCTGCCATACCTGGGTTACTAATTTTAAAACTGATTTCCCTTTTGCAACCCGTTATCAAAATATTTCCAAGCAACAAGGCAATAAATTTGAATGCTACTTCAATGATGATACGGAGAATAAAGACGCCATAAAATCGGATGATCTAAAGGATAAAACGCAAGAAAGAAATAAATCTATAGTTGCCAAGGCGTTGTTTAATCAAAACGTTGTTGGTCCGGATAGCATAAACCGTTTTGATACTAAAGGTAGTAAGCATAAAAAAAACTAAATAATAAAAATCCCAATCTCCATTATTAAATCTAATGAATAAAAAAAAATAACCATGTCAAAACATATAGTCAATTTACTTTGGAAAAATGAGTCAGAAGATTTTTCTTATAAAAATTATGATCGCACGCATAGCTGGAAATTCGAAGGCGGTATTGTTCTCAAGGCATCTGCGGCTCCCGAATATCTTGGCAAAAAAGAATTAGTAAATCCGGAAGAAGCTTTTGCAGCCTCTTTGGCAAGTTGCCACATGCTCACCTTTCTTGCTATTGCCTCAATGAAAAAATACACCATAGAAATTTATGAAGATGAGGCAGTAGCGATATTAGAAAAAAATGAAAAATCAAGGATGGCTGTAACAAAACTTTTTCTCAGACCAAAAATAACCTTTACAGGAGATAACGTTCCGGATAAAACTATAATAAATAAAATGCACCATCGTGCACACACGGAATGTTTTATTTCAAACTCGGTTTTAACCGAGATAATTATTGAACCGGTGTTTTGATTAAATATAAATTATTAGATACCATTTACCATAAAAACGAAATCAACAGCCGGCATAAAAATAAGTGTTGAAACGCATTACAAATTTAAACAATCGCATCCTTTAGCCTGGCACTATTATTTTGCACACAGCATCACGATTAAGAGTATAAGTGATTATATAGTTCAACTTAAAAAACGCCACTGGTATATTTTTGATTCTAATGGAATAAAAAGTGTAGTAGCCGGTGATGGCGTTATTGAAGTACAGCCAATTTTAATTACCGGCCTGTCCTATCAATATGTTTCAGGTTGTAATCTTACAACACTTATGGGAAAGATGCATGGTATTTATCTCATGAAAAGAGAAATTGATGCAAAATTATTCAATGCTAAGATTCCTGCATTTCTGATGATTGATCCTTATAAATTAAATTATTAATTAGCTCAAAAATAACATCTAGATTATTAATATTTTTTTAAGTGTGGATACCCAAATAGGTCAGGTTAAAAATATCTCCGTTTTAAAAGAGTTGGTTCAGGGAGAAGATTATTACACCAATTAACAAGGCAATTGAATATTTATGAAAAATATCATTTGTGGCGGGGATATTGTTGCAAGGGTTCTTGCAAACATTGTCCTTACGATTATTACAAAAAAAAGTAGTAAGTAAAAAATGAAAAATGAAATTTCCAAAAATTCTATACGAACATTTTACTACTAACATAGTTATTTATTTTCTTTCTTAGCTTTTTCCAGTGCCTCATCACCCCATGCATACCAGTTTACAGGATTGTGAGCATGTTGCAGCAAATAAGGGCTGGTTTCATGGATGAGGTGGTTGGTATATTTGTGTGTTGTAGTATCCATTTGTAAAGTATTTTGTTTTGTGTTTTGTTTATTGTTGCAACCCGTTGCCATTATTAGAAAGAGAAAATAAATAACTATGTTAGTAGTAAAATGTTCGTATAGAATTTTTGGAAATTTCATTTTTCATTTTTTACTTACTACTTTTTTTTGTAATAATCGTAAGGACAATGTTTGCAAGAACCCTTGCA
>JBBQKO010000330.1:0-4528 GCA_038327005.1 Chitinophagales bacterium
TACGATCTTTCCATTCTGAATGTAGAGGATGAATCTTCTTTATTTAGCAAGTTAAATCTTTGTCGCACCATTGACGGGCGGGATAAACTACTGGAGAATTTTACCCGGCCACTGCGTACCATTGAAGAGATTAGGGGAATACAGGAGACGCTGAAGACCATACAACAAAGCCTAGCCCATTGGCCATTGCAAATCAGCAATGGCTCTATCCTGATGATTGAAAAGTTTTATGACACTTCGATCGATGAAATCCCATCTAACCCTTCTTCGGTTACCGCTTACAGTTATAAGATATTTCACAAACCTGATTTCTCGTTGGTGGAGTATTCACTGGGGCATGCTTTTGATTTTATAAAAGGCATGCAATTGCTTACCAGCCATTTCTTAAAACCAGGTGCACCAAAACCTTTATTTAACCTATTAACTACAGCCCAACAAATTATCAATAAAGGCCAGTTAGCCATTATTGCAAACAACCATAAAGCCGCCGATCTTACCATTACCCAGCAGTTGAGCCTGGCCAATTTCATCCGGTATCATTATAAAATAAACATGCAGGACTTGCTGAATATTTATGCGCAACTGGATGCCTGGTATGGCATGGCAATGGCCATTAATGAATACGGACTTCATTTCCCGGAATTTATAGAGAGCGATCAACCGTTGCTGAAAGTAGAAGGCTTGTATCATATTTTATTGGCAAAACCAGTCGGCTATGATCTTACACTTGACCCACAATGCAACTTCCTCTTTTTAACCGGTGCCAATATGGCCGGCAAAAGCACCTTTATTAAATCGGTAGGTGATGCTGTTTTTTTAGCCCATATCGGCATGGGCGTTCCTGCTCAAAGTATGCAACTCAGCCTGTTTGATGGCATGCTGAGCAACATCAACGTGATGGATAACATTTTAAAAGGAGAAAGCTATTTTTATAACGAGGTGCAGCGCATCAAATCTACTGTCACCAAAATTTCAGATGGTAGAAAATGGCTGATCTTAATTGATGAACTATTTAAAGGTACCAATGTAGAAGATGCGATGAAATGCTCTTCTACAGTAATTGAAGGGTTGCTAAAAATTAAAAATTCGTTGTTTATACTGTCCACTCATCTCTACGAAATTGGAGAAGCACTAAAAAAATATCCCAATATCAGCTTCAATTATTTTGAAACCATCGTTACCAATGACCAGTTAAAATTTAGCTACCAGTTGAAAAATGGCATTAGTAACGACCGCCTTGGTTACCTGATACTAAAAAATGAAGGCGTGGTAGATATGCTGCAAAAATTGTAATCCATCGTCTTACTTTGCCAATGCTGCTATCAGAAATGAAATGATTGAATCCAGACTATTTTAAAGCTGAGCAAGATGGCTGATTCGCCGGTTAATTTACCGGAACAAGGCCCTGATTCTTGTGGGAAGAGAATAGGCCCGCCGCTCCTTACTGGCCCAGCCCAAATTTGTGACTCCTTTTTCCTTAATCAATGTAAATTTGCAGCCAGCTTTATTTTAACAAAGGCCGCATATTATTAGATGAAGAATATTTTCAGGATATTTAAATACATACATATCCCCAAAAACAAACTGGCGCTCTACCTGTTTTACACCATTCTTGCAACGCTATTTTCACTGCTTTCTATTAATGCGCTGGCACCTTTTATGAACATCATCTTTAAGGCTGATAGTGGGCTTCCTGCTGCTCAAACAAAATCACTGGGCAGGTTCAATGATTTTTTTCAATTACTCATTAGTAACAATGGGCCACTTTACGCATTGGGTGTAATCTGTCTTGTGATGATCGTTTCCATCCTTTTCAAAAACGTTTTTGTTTATCTTTCGTTGTATGTTTCAACGCCGTTGCGTAGTAAAATACTGGCCGATTTCAGGTTGCGGCTTTACAGCAAAATTTTACAGTTACCAATCAGTTTTTTCACAGAGCAAAAAAAAGGCGATCTCATGAGTCGTATGATTGGTGACATTGCTGAGGTGCAAAGTTCCATCTTTACCGCACTGGAAGGCTTGGTGAAGGATCCACTCATTATCATTTCCTTCCTTGTCACAATGGTTATATTGAGTCCGCAGTTGTCCTTGTTCCTGCTCATTTTTTTACCCATCACCGGCATCATCATTGGCAGAATCAGCAAAAGTTTAAAGAAACAATCCACCGCCTATTCTGAAGCCAATGGCGAAAATCTTTCGCATGTGGAGGAAACATTGGGTAGCATCAAAGTGATCAAGGCATTTACCGCCGAACAGCGAATGCTTGATAAATTCAATACCGGAAATAACAAATTATTTTTCATGTTAAATAAGATGACTTTGCGCCGCGACCTTGCCAGTCCGATTACAGAAGTGTTGGGCGTTGCTGTACTATCCGCAATCTTATACATTGGGGGGCGTTTTGTATTTAGCGAGGGCAGCCAGCTAACCGGTGGCGATCTGTTGTCTTTTATCTTACTATTCGCAATGATTATTAATCCGGCGAAAAATCTTTCTACTACCATTTCCAATATACAAAAGGGAATGGGTGCTATTGAAAGAATTGAAGAGGTATTGAATGCACCCCTGATGGTGGAAGAAAAAGAAAATGCACTTATTTTACCCGGCCTCAATCATCGCATCGAATTTAAAAATGTGAGTTTTAATTATGATGATAAACCCATCTTAAAAAATATCAGTTTCGTACTTGAAAAAGGGAAAATGCTTGCATTGGTAGGTTCATCTGGAGCAGGCAAATCAACCCTGGCCGATCTAATCCCCAGGTTTCATGATGTATCGGAAGGCGAAATTTTGATCGACGGTGTCAACATAAAAGACTTTACCATTCAATCGCTGCGCAAACAAATGAGCATTGTTACGCAGGAAGCTATTTTATTCAATGATACCATTGCCAACAATATTGCATTGGGTAACATCAACGCCACTGATACAGAAATTATTGAAGCCGCTACCATTGCCAATGCCCATAAATTTATACAACATAAAGAAGATGGTTACAATACCAATATTGGCGACCGTGGAATGAAGCTGAGCGGTGGCGAACGCCAACGGGTAACCATTGCTAGAGCTGTTTTGCAAAATCCGCCGATCTTGATTTTAGATGAAGCCACTTCATCGCTGGATACCGAAAGCGAGCGCCTGGTGCAGGATGCCATCGTAAACCTGATGCTGGACAGAACCTCTCTCGTAATAGCCCACCGCCTGAGCACCATCCGCAATGCAGATGAAATCATTGTGCTGCAAAAAGGCGAGATCATCGAAAAAGGAACGCATGATTCGTTGATTGCACAAAGCGGTTTTTATAGAAAACTGGTGGAGATGCAGGAGATTAAATAGTTGTAAGGATAATCGAAGGATGTTAGATATGCCTTGACCTTCCATCGAAAACACAAGGTTAAGAAATGTTGAAACCGTACATCAATCAGCGTCGCCTATATTAATTTTTCTTTTGAAGCGACCATTAAATTTTAACTAAACTACGCCTACCTTTAAAATAAAATTTTATCGTAATTTCAGCATTGCTTACCTGTGCCTTAAAAAACTATTGCACTCGCAAAAATAAAAATTGATTAGTTAGGGGATGTAATTACAGCTACCCCTATTTCCACTTGATACAAAATTAATATCGTCCTGCTTAGGGGTGCATAAAAAAGATGGTATCGTAATACATAGCAGATGGGTTACCGGTTTTTAGCCATGCAGAATATGATTTACAAAGTTTCCGGTATATCACAAGTGATTTTATTTTACAGGGTCTTTGCAGGCAAAGAGAGGTATCATCGTGTTTTTGTATGCCAATTGATTCAATAAAGCGTAGTTTAAAAAAGCTGAGCGATTTAGGAGAGTCGGCATTTTTTTCAACCGAAAATCGCCATGGGTATTGTCATAAAATATGGTCAGCAGTGTTGGTTACAATTCAAAAGAAATTAGACGCTGGGATGAATGTGAACGCAACAGCAAAATCAGGAAAATTATCAGAGCTATGCAATAACAAAAGGATATTTAAAAAAAAGATACGGCAGTTGTAGCATTACAAACAGGTAGTATATATAAAGAACGAGACCAGGAGAATGTAATAGCAGCCTTAGGCATAGCAACAACCAGAACCACCGAAAGGAGTTAAGCCGCCTTAGACTTACTAAAAGAAGCTCAACCAGTATTTGAGTACCACCACAGTATTATTAATGGTGGTGTACTATTTATATTGCCTTCTCTAATTGCACAAGGATTACTACAATATAAACAAGTATAGAAAGCACTGTCTGATGGGTATTATGGATTATAAAGCACCATACTAACGTTAGCCTTTATGGTTTATCTCCTATAAAAAATGTAGAGCACTTAAAGCAACACAATGTTGGCGAATTAGGTATTGTAAGAAGCATAGATAGAGTCTGTCCATATAGTCGATTTAAAAAATAATACATTAAACTATTTAATTATATAAATAGTTTAGTTGATCATCTAACTGTCCGGTTTGTTGCAAACTGTTTTTTCTACTTCATTTTCGTGTTATTTATCGGTTTTT
>JBBQKO010000331.1:0-4484 GCA_038327005.1 Chitinophagales bacterium
ATGATTTAGTGTGATAGTTACGTCCCTTGTTAAATAAAAGTAACAGTTCAAATAGTGAGCCCATACATTTAAACATGATAGGTGATTGATGTTTTAAAAAGATTTAATTGTTTAGGCCTTTAATAACCTGTTGGATCAGGATGTACACATGGGGTAATGCCTTTTTAAATCGCTGGTAAGTGACAGGTACAATATTGTTGGTATCAAAGGGCACATACCTGGTAAAGTTCATGTTTGCTTTTTCTGTACGTCCATATTTATAGCCATAGGTAAACCAGCCATCGGGCTGTAGTTCCACTTCTTTTAAAGATGTATTAGGCACGGTGATGAAAAATTCGTTGCGGATGGGGTTGGGCTTTACCAAATCCAATTCTTGTTTTCGCAAAGCGATGTAGGCTTCTTTTGCAGTTTCAACACCTGGGTCAATCAAGGCTATATCGTTAGACAAATATTTACGATATACAAATTCATTGGCCGATTGATAATTGTATAATTCTTTCAACACAGCATGAATAGTGTCTTTTAAATATGGGAAATGCGTACAGCCCAGAATCAATGTATTCAACGGAAGGTTGTAGTTTTCTCTTTTCATTTTTTCCAGCAGACTCACCAAATGATAACGAACATAATTAGCAGGATCATTTAATTGAATATCCAGGCATCTTCCGGTGCTGTCAAATTCGCACAGTATTTTATTTTCTGACTTGTTAAAACGATATACATTCATCAATAAAGTGTCTATCGGGTATTGTGTATTTTTAACCCCCGGTCCTTTATAACTTAGCCTGGTAGAAGTAGCGGTATCGCTAAAGTAACTAAAATCACGGTCAATGCTTTCTGCAAGTCCGGAGCCACCCTGGCTTACAATTACGAGTTGTTGCAAGCCTGATTTTGTTGCAAGCGCTCTCAAGGTTTTTGGATACGCATCACTGGCAACTGTGCCAGCAGTTGCAAATACACCAATCGTTCCGTTGGTATGCGTTGCATGATACTCCAGGGCAGCTTTTACGCCTGCATCAATTACACCAATCACCGGTATTTGCTGTTGCCTTTCGGCTACAAATTTTTTAATATCCGAAATGGCATATGCGGTGGCAGTATTACAGGCTATTACAACCATTTTTACCATCGGTTTTTGATGCTGCTCCCATTGTTTGGTATGTACGGTTTCGTATTTATTTTGTAAAAAGAATTGCATGTTTTTTAAAATAAGCTCTTTTAATAACGCTACTTTGTTTACAGCGGCATAATTGCCATAGGGCAGGTTTGCCTGGTCAGCTAGGTATTGAAATGCTTCGTTGGAAAAATCAGGTATTCCATCGCTGCCAGGTTCGCCGGTTTTATTATTAAATGCATCCAGCGTAAGAATGGCTTCTAGTATCGTTAGACCGCCTGTACCACTATCGAAGACGCCGATTGGTAGCTGTTTGCTTATTTGCTTTTGCTGGGCAAAACCCGAACCGGTAAAAATAAAAATCGATATTATTAGTAGGAATTGTTTCATGGAATTGTTTCGTTTCGTTTAGATATAGAAAAGAGTTTAATTTTTTATGGATCAGAATGATAAGGGCTAATTTATATTTTAAGGTTCTGGCAATTGGTTCCCTTCTAATCTGAGTTGATGAAAATAGGTAACACATCAATTCCAGCAGAGTATTCAATTGTTTGCCCCCCGATTAATACCTTTCCAGTCCAGTAATCTATCCATGTTCCTTCCGGTAAATAGATGCTTCTTGCGCTTGCTCCCTTTTGCAAAACAGGTGCAACCAAAAAGCGGTTTCCGAGCATAAACTGGTCCTTAATTATAAAACATTTTTCATCTGACGGGAATTCAAAAAACAGGGGGCGAACGATTGGGAAATTGGTTGCTTTGGCCTCTTCTGCAAGTGAGTAAATATAATTGCCCAATGATACATGAAGATCGGAGTACTTTTTAACGATGGCTAGACTTTGTTTACTCAGTTTCCAGGGCGCAAGTGAAAATTGCATCATTGGTAAGAGGGAGCTAACTTCGGTCCAGCGAACAAAAAGTTCTTCGTCAAATTTGTAATTTTTGTCTGAATATCCCTCGTCCAGACCTCCTCCAACCATATCAGCACAAAGGAAATAATACCCAATCATACTTGCTGTCATAGCATGTGGTATAATACTTTGTAAGCCATCAATATTACTCCAGTTAGGAGCCTTATCTCTTAATCTCTGAACTAAACCTTTTGATTGGGTTAACCATCCTATTTTAAATTCATTTATCTCGAAATGCTGGCCTAAGCCAACATATAGATCGGTGTATTCATTTTGAGTGATATTTCCAAAAGTGGTATGTGGGTGATTAAGAAAAGTAGCATCTCCGGCATCTAATTTAAAGCCATCCACTCCATATTGTTTTTGGAGGTTCTTTAATTGAGTGAGATACCAGTTGTATGCTTCGGGATTTGAAAGGTCCACAATTGCAGCCTTTCCGTTCCACCACTTTACGATATAAGGAGCATCACTACTTTCATTCATTATCAGGAACTTCTTTTCAGAAGCAATTTTGAAATTTTCTGCATCCTGCTCAATAAACGGCGTAACCCATAATGCAACTTTAAAACCATCCTTGTGGAGTGCGGTAAGCATCTTCAAAGGTTCCGGAAACTTTTCAGGATCAAAGGCAAAATCTCCGTAAGTTTTCGTCCATTTATCATCAATCATGAAAATGCTTGCTGGAAAGTTGTTTGACCTTATGGATTTTGTATATTTTTCAACACCTTCCTGATTTACTTTGGTTGAAAATTCAATCCAGGTATTAAATTGTGGATATTTAAAAAACTCAATAGGGGGAACTTTTGCAGGTTTTCCGAAAACATTAGCAATCGAACAATAGGCTTCCCGAATATCTGGCCGAATTGCTAATTTCAAGGCCAGGCAACCGGACTCTCTAGAATAAAGTTCAAAAATTCTCTTCCCGGCAATATTAAAACTATATCCCATCGTATTGTATGTTTCGCAAATTACTCCAAGCCCATTTGATGTCAGCCAGATTGGGGAAGTCTGATTACTTGATGCCAGAAATTTTTCAATATTAATTTCATGCTGCTCAAGTGGCCAAAGATGGCCATCTACAACATTGCCACCAAACCAGTGTCCTGATACCGTTGCGTCAAATCGCAAACCGATTTTTTGTTTTAATGCTTTATTCAGCGGAGCGGTCTTGATGTCAATCACATCGCCGGCAACAAGGATACTAACGGAAAAATACTGTTTATCGGAACCTGAAATAATTAAATTCAATCGTTCACCATCTCTGTAAGATCTTACAACAGACAAAGATTTTGATGTGTCGTTTTTAACTTCCGAAAATAATTCAAGTATCTTACCGATTTCTTTTTTGTCATTGCTAACGGATAGCTGAAATGGGGCTTTTGAAATTAGTATTTTAAGAGAATTATTTGTAATAATTATAGCATCTCCCGATTCAGAATATACAGGTTGGGAATATAGGTTACCTATTGTTAGAATTCCAAGACAGATAAATATTAAATGCACCCGAATAAAAAAGAAAATATTATGTTGCCCCTGAATATGGTTTTTCATATCATGATTGTTTTAGCTTTTTGTTTTCAGATTTGAAGTTTATTTGAAAGATTTGCAACTATTATTTAAATTGTTTCATAAAATCGAGAAATCTTTTTGCGGTTTTATTGAGGTTTTCAATCGAACCGCCACCTTTAAGTTCTGCACACATTTCATAAGTAATGTAACCCTGATACCCAATTTCTTTAAGTGTATTTATAAAGGTTTTATAATCGAGAAAACCTTCCCCCATTGGTACTGACATCATCTGAGATTCCATGGGCTGATAATTGATCTGTGAATGATTGTATTTATACCTTGGTAGTTGCCAGGTAGTCAGCTACTGTGGTATGATAAATATATGGCTTCATGATATTAACAGCCTTTTTGATCTCATCTGCTGTTAATCCCTGCATGGTTGGAGCCCAGCAATCAAATGCTGCCTTAACATTCGGAAGGTTTACTTCGTCAAGCAACCATTTCATAACATCATGATTCACTGCTATATCATGGTGATTTTGCACTACCAATGTTACTCCATATTTTGCGGCAAGTTTTCCTGCTATTTGCAGTCCTTCAACTACCATTGCGTATTGTTTGTCGAAAGGCATATCGGGGCGCTCGTACCTGGTATATATACGAACCATATTGGTTCCCAAATCGCTTGCCAGACGTGCAAGTTCGCCGATAAAAACTGCCTGAATCTCGACATTGGGAACTCCGGCCTTATCTACTCCGGCAGTAAAATCATTGTACCCTGCAATACACACCAATTCAAGACCAAGTTCCTGTATTCTGGCACGCAACTTTTTACGGGCAGCATCGTCATAGTCAACTAGCGAAACAAAGGGCCGTTTTGCAGACAACATAACTCCATCAAATCCAAGTTGTTTGGCTTTCAATAGAAAATCATCTACCGTGAGTAATGCCTG
>JBBQKO010000332.1:0-4478 GCA_038327005.1 Chitinophagales bacterium
TGCTAACAGCCATTACCATGGTCGTGGAAATTGTTTTTGGACTGACAACAAAATCAATGGCTTTATTGGCCGATGGCATTCACATGGGTTCCCATGTGCTTGCCATTGGCTTAAGCTGGTTGGCTTATATCATAGTCCGAAGAGTTTCAAAAAGCGAGAAATTCAAAGGGAATTCAGATAAGATTCTTTCTTTATCTGGTTATAGTAGTGGTTTAATGTTGTTGATTTTTGCCGTTGTAATAATAGTTGAAGCAGTTCAGCGCTTTTACAACCCGGTTGAAATTGTGTATAAGGAAGCCATATTGGTAGCAACAATTGGTTTAGCGGTAAATATTGCCAGTGCCTTTTTATTGCATCACGACCACGAGCACTCCGATCATAATATTCGGGCGGCTTATTTGCATGTTATAGCCGATGCGCTTACCAGTGTATCTGCAATATTGGGCCTAACTGCAGCAATGATTTGGGAAATTCCGTTTATTGATACAGTTGCAGCACTGATTAGCTCTTTGGTGATAATTAAATGGTCGGTCGGATTATTGAAAGGTTCGGGAAAAGTATTGCTGGACATGGAGCATCATCATGGAAATCATGAACACCATCATCACTAAAAATCAGGATTGAAAAAAACATAAGCCGATACGTGTCAACTTTCATAGCTGATTTCCTGCTCGGGCCTGCTGAAAAACGCATAATCTCTTCCTTTTTTACTAAAATGAAACCCCAAATCGCAATGTTGCAACCAGGCAATTACCTAAGTTGCTGCTATTTCCCGAAGGGTTAATGATGTATTGCAAATCGGGTTGAATAAATATATTTTGCGCTATTTGTCTTTGGTAGGTTAGTTCTATTGCGCTTTCGCTACCCAGATCATCATTAAAATTTGCATGTGCAAAGGCAAGGCCTAAAATATCGGTCTTTGAGCTACAAAACAAGCCTGTGATATTTGCGCCAAAACCAAAATACAGATCATTGTTACTCGTTTCACTGGGCGAATATCCCAATTGTGCGAATAAACCCAATTGCTTTTCTGCATGTTGCCATACTTTCTGGTCTGCATAGCCATATATTCCAAATGTGGAATTATTTAATGAATCATGAAAATCGGGGATAAAATTCATTTCTATTAGATGATTGTGTGTGTAAATACCCAATTTGTAAGTTCCGGGATGCTCTTTTATTTCGATTATTTTTTGAAGTTCAGTAATGGCCAGCACACCATCGCCGGAAGAAATCCGCCAGTTTAGGTTATGAGGGTTGTAATCGAAGTTGGTTGGGCTCCCGTCATATATGGCAACCAACAATGCGGTTTCTTCGCTTACGTTCCATTTAGCGGTTAAGCCCATTGTAGTCAATGGAAATATAGGTGCTGCGATATTCCCCGAAATACTTGGCAGAATACCAAAGGAACTGTTTAGAAAAACTGCCCCATTTTCGGATGCTGCAAATTCGACGTTTAAATCTTGCAAACCAACCGTTATTTCAACATTCCTTATAGTTTGCTTCATCCAGAGTTCCTGAATAAAGGTATGGTTACCAGCATCAATGTTTGATGCAACCTGCACGTCACCTATCAGTTTAGCTGTTGGAGATGTGCCATGCGTATTGGCTGCATTTACATAAAAATGCGCCCCATTCCACCATCCGGCCTTCCCAACATCGAAGTTGATATGGAAATTTGCCATGCCTAAATAACATGACCCTGATTTGATTCCTCCATTGAGGTTGTTAACGACATCACCTGTATAAGAGGCTTCAAACAAAAACGGACTTTCACTGATTTTACTATAATTCTGTGTAAAAACCTTGCCACCAAAGCATACAAAAATTAATGAGTACAGGATTCCTACATGGTTTTTCATAACTTTTGTGGTGTTTAAATTTAACAACACAAAAGTATGTTGATGCTTTATTTCCCCAAATACCTAAAACTTATGAAATGAAAGTAAGCCATCATTAGAAATGATGATCAGGTTTATGGTTACTCCGATAAATCTTCGAGAGATACCAGTTTTTGCATCACCGCATAGATAGTGAGGCCGGAAATTGACTTAATTCCGGTTTTTTGTGAAATGTTCTTTCGATGGGTAATTACGGTATTGATACTGATATTTAATTGATCGGCAATTTCCTTATTGGCAAGGCCTGATGCCAATAGTTTAAGAACTTCTATTTCCCTATCGCTTATTACATCCTGCAAAGTAATCTCTTCTTTGGGGTTTATGGTATTTAATACTCTGTTTATGGTTGTAACCATGGTTTCAGCAGTGTCTGAAATAGTAATTATTGCATCGAACAACGAAAGCAACTGTTGATCAAAATAAATATATACCATCCCTATCCACGGGATATTGCCTGATTGACTCTTAATCGTATTGAATAATTTGGTATTGTTTTGAACTAACGAAGGGTTGATAATAATTATATCAGCATTTTTTTTCCGATATGTAGGTTGTATTTCATCAAGTTTATTGACCTTCGACACAGATGAGGTGATGCCGTATTTTAAAAAAATAGCTTCCAGGCCTTCAAGAATGACGGTGGCAGGTTCAGCTATTATTATATGTATGTGTCTGCTCAATTATTTTTCGATAAGTTTAGTTCCATTTTTGCAACCATAGGAATAAGAATCAGGTCCTCAATTCTGGAATGGATTCTTAAATCGTATTCAAGCTCGAAAAGGTAGAACAATAACTTTCTTCGTAATAGTTGATCGTTCTGTGCAGGCAGGTATTTAATCAGCAGGTTCCTCAGGTCGTTTAGCTTTACCTCAATATCATCGTGGTGTTCTTTGTATTCGCTTACTGAATATTTTGTGGGATTAAATGGATGTTGGTGATCAATTGTCTTGAGGTACAGTTCGGTGATATATGGAAAAACAATATCGTTCTCATAATTTAAGTGCTCAGTAACTTCAATATAATATTCATTAAAAAATTTTTTAACCAACCCCATTTCTTTATGGTTGTTGGCGCTGCTCATTTGTAAAATAGTGCTTTGGATATTCGGATAAATTTCTTTAGCGTAATAATTATGGCTTTTTTTTAGAAATTTGATAAGGCTTAGAATTTCGTTGTGCGAAAATGTAATCGTATCTTCATAATCTTCACTCATATACAAGTTGACAAAGCTCAGGAAAAACTCAGCATTTATTTCATTTTCAGCACATACAGCAGCAATCGTCTTTTCATGAATGGGCAATTCAATTTCGAAATGATCCAATAAAAGCATCAGGTAGGGATTGCTTAAAATCAATCCGGATAAGCGGGTATCAATAGAAATGGCGTTGCCTTCCTTTACGAACATGAATTAATTATTAGCTCACAAAAATAACACAAAAAGTAAAGAAAGAATGTTTGTGGATATAATTGGCAAAGAAAAGCTGATTGAGGAAATGAGATAATCAGGCTTTGTGAATATCACTTGATAGTTGATGAAATGAAAAACTTATCAATAAGAATCCTAAATTTTCTCAATTCCCTTATAGAGTATGTTATTCAGAATGCTATTTTGCTAACTTTGTCCTACTGCGAACGTATTTTATGCAATCAGTCTGGCTTATGAGTTTATTGCCGGACTGGGACTTTTAAATGATTAACATTGAGTTTAAATTACCCAAATGGCAAAAAAAAATATCCCTTTCCCGATTAGAAACTTTTCTTTTTGATGGCTGCGACATTCTGCGTGGAAACATGGACGCTTCTGAATACAAGGAGTACATTATCTCCATGTTATTCCTTAAACGGGTGAATGACCAGTTTGAAGTTCATCGCGAAATCAGAAAGAAAACACTGGAGGAAGAGCGGGGCGTAAGAGAGCCGGAAAAACTTTACAGTGAACTGGAAATAGAAAATGCCCCGGAATGCGATTTCTTCGTGCCATTGGCTGCGCGCTGGACTGGACGGTGACCCGGAATTTTATACGGATAGCGAAGGCAAGGAGCATAGGTACAACTTTATCCAACATTTACAGGAAGAAATTGGCGACCATTTAAACATAGCCCTGGCCGCCCTGGAAACCGCGAACCTCGATAAGCTTGATGGCGTATTCAATCAGGACAACATCAACTTCAACAAGACTTTTGGTAAAAACAGCAAACAACTCAGCGATGAAGATTTAAGGGAACTCATACGGCATTTCAACAGGATGGATTTGATGCTGTTGTAATGTCTCCAGCAAAGATTTTTACAACGAAGGATAGAAAAAAATTAATCATTGAACTAAGTGAGTAGTAAGTCAATGAATACAAAAATTTTAAGGTGCAGAGCACCGCAACATTAAAAAGCAACAAATGAGCTGAGTTTTTCAGCAGACCTTAGGTACTGATTTGTTTACCCCGTAGCTGTTTTCCGGATTATTATTTCATCTTTTTTTGCATCTGGCAGAACCTGGGTATTTTCCCGGGTCAAAGCCAGTCCGGTCGCGGCAAACCTGTTGCCACGTTGTCTTAGACATGGTTTTTCAGAAACCTTCATTAT
>JBBQKO010000333.1:0-4477 GCA_038327005.1 Chitinophagales bacterium
ATAGTGACTTCTGCTACCGTGGAAGGTACACCCAGACTCCAAGGTCGAATGTTAAGGCTGTAACTAAAAAAGTGAAAAATAACCTGACTAAAAATGAAGTGAACTTGCCCAATCATATACACCTGATGTGGCAAGTTGACTATACATTCTCGGGAGGTATTCTATCGCAAGCAGTGTTCGGTGAGGACACCGACCACGGAGACAAACCTCATAAAAAAGGCTCCGTTCCCAGGAGCCTCCCATATGAGGTACAAATTGATACTTTACTTTCCAGCCAAATCAATCATGGTCGTCAACTCATCCACCAATGCATCATCATTGCCATTAAAACCAATGGCTTTAAAACGAATCTTTCCTTCCTTGTCAATTATAAACTTGGTAGGGATGCCTCTTACTTTAAAATCTTCTACCATTTTGTTATCGTTGTCGATTAATACATGAAACGGATATTTTTTGTTGGTCATAAAATCTTTGGCGTTCTGCAATTTATTTTCAGCAGATTCCCACGTATCTACAAACAGAAACTTTACATTTTCATCGTCTTTATATTTAGTCAACGCCTTATTCATACCTGGCATAGAGGCAATGCAGGGGCCGCACCAGGTTGCCCAAAAATCTACAACGATTATTTTCCCTTTCAGGTCATCTAAACTTACTGCCTTCCCTTCAAAATCTTTCAGGTTAAATTTAGGAGATGGTTCATTGATAATCGTTTTCGCAATTTCTTCTCTTTTTTTAATTTTTGCTGCAGCTTCTAAATTCGCCAGGTAGTCGTCGTATCCCTGATCCGATTTCTTTTCTATTACATATAAATTCTTCAGTGCGTCTTTTGTTTTAGCCGTAGCTACGCCATCTTTTACCAGTTGTTCAATCAATGGTTTGGCTTCTTTTGCCGGAAGTGCTTTCTCCGCAAGCAACGCATATCGCTCATTGTATCCGGCATCTTTAAATTTATTGAAGGCAGCCGCACCTTTCGCAATCGGATAAGCCGTTTTATAATCGCCCAATTTGTAAAGAATAAAGGCGTACGTATCACCATACATTGCATAGTTCCCTTTGCGTTGCTGCTCCCATTGTTTTTTGGTGACGCCATCCGGAATTTTTTCAGTGGGCTTCTCCATTTCACTTTTAGCATAAGCAGTGGCCACAGCAGCCATCTTTTTTGCTTCTTCTAAATTTTCGTCTGCCTCTGCCATTTTCCAGGCAATATTATTGTTGTTGGAAGCCATCGCTGATTTACTCAGCTCTTTGCTAAATTCATCGTACAATTTGTAATCTTTCGCATTGGCATAAGCAGTTGCTATTTGCGATTTCATATTATCAATCATTCCCTTGTTGGCAATATTTGAACCATATTTCGAAGCGAATTCCTGAAAAAGCATCCGTTTTTTTACTAAGTCTTTTTCCTTATTAATATTGGTAGCTGCTTCATATTTTTTCCAGTCACCATCCGGAAAAGCAGTTTTCATTGCAGTGGTTAAGCTATCTGCTTTTGCTTTTCTTTTATCCCTGGTATGCCATTGTACCAGCGTATTGTAACCAGCTTCGGTTAAGTTGCCTTTACTTTCAAACTCCTGTAATACCTGCATTACCAGTGCAGGAGCTTCATTCTTCTTAACCTTATTGATGGTGGACAAATAATTGCCCAAAAATGCCGGATCGGTTTTTAGCGCCGGGTATTGTTGTAAACCGTCTTCCAGGTAATCCAAACCTTTTGCTGCATCTACGGGTAGCGAAAATAAATACTCACCATAACCGCTATGTAAACTATTTACCGATGCATAATAGGTTTGCACCGGCTTGTTTTGTTTGTTGTAAACCGGCACAATGTAGCCCTTGCCGCCATTGTTATCTTTTTCTTCACCGGATGAAAAACCAAAAGCGATACAACTGGCGCTACTATCAAGTACTAACGAACCTGAGTAAATAGTACCTTTTTTAAGGATAACAGGTTCCGCTACCTTTAGCCCCTTGCTGGTAAACTGGTACACAACAATATCAACTCCGGGTTGCTTAATCAGCGAGGCATAGTTTTGATTGTAAGTAAAACTCAGCTTGCCGTTTTGCTTCGGAAATTCGGGTGTTAATGTTAATGCCGTGATAGTTGTTTGGGCACATAATTGTAAAATGCCGGTAATGGCCACCAGCAATAGCATGATTTTTTTCATAAAGTTTAATTTATATTTCAAATGTATTTTATTTATATGATTGTTTCTAAGAAATATTTGGTAAATATTTGCCAAGGGCAGGCAAATATTTTACTTGCGATTTATCTGTATTTATTTCTCGGAAATGAAAATCCTTTGCTCGTTTTATTAATCATTCGGGGAAACAATTACCAGTTGTTCAAATTTAAAAATGTTTTTAATTTAAAGGAATTGCCGGTTTGGTGCAACTGTTTGTTAATGCTGCCTTCCATAACCGATCGAAGCAGGATGCTGGTTGCGCCTCCATCAATGCATAGCCGTTATTGAAAAACATTTTTTTTACCATCTACTTATTTATTAGCCACTCGAAAAAACTAAGTTTGTACCATCATGGCTATAAAAATTGCACCCGATAAAAAGAAACATTTTTTAGTTGCGATCCCGCTTGGCATCATGCTGCAGGTATTTGCTCAATGGCTATATCCATTTCAGTCAGGCAACGCATGGTTGGTTAGCTTTATTTTATTGGTAGCGATCTGTTATGGCTTTGAGTTGTTTTCGCTCATTACTAAAAAGGGGCATTATGATTTTATTGATGCATTGGCTGGTATTTTAGGTGGTGTATTGGGGATGGCCATTTGGTGTGGAATTGGCTGGTTGTAAAGTGTATAACTGGTTGATTGCATCAAGTCGGCATTTTTATTTTCAAAAATATACCTGATGATGGTAAAGTTTATCGCAACGTTTGTTTACTGCTCCTTTTCATTTGTTTAGAATTGCCTTTGTTATTTTGTTCCTTTTCTTTCTGATTAAACCTACCCTCTAATTTTGTTCAACAGAACTTAAAATTACCTGATCATCTTTAACACTTTTGTATTTGCACATCAGCCCGTTTTTATTTCCCATCAAAATTTGACTGGAACCCGATAAAAACTCCCCTCCTCTTAAAACGATTCTGGATCATATGATAAGAATCATTTTCAAAAATGAAGTAGGTCACATACAATTATTGGAGTTGGTTCTACCTTTCCTCGCTTTTATGAACGTATATCAAATTATTAATAGTTGAAATAATTTACTATGGCCAATACAGATATTACAAAACCAATTGATCTTACGCTGCATGCGGAGGGAACCGGTCCACTCAGATCAATGCGGCCCGTTTATGTTGATTTTATGCCGCCTTGCAACAGTGCTTGTCCCGCCGGAGAAAATATCCAGGGCTGGTTGTCGCACGCACAAGCCGGTAACTATTTCGAAGCGTTTCAAACGATTGTAGAAGACAATCCATTTCCTGCTTTAATGGGCCGGGTTTGTGTAAAGCCTTGTGAAACTGGCTGTAACAGAAACCATATTGATGAAACAGTCAATATCCACGCAGTAGAAAGATACATTGGTGATGAAGCCATTAGCCAAAAATGGGAAGTTAGAAACAAGGTAACAGCAACCGGAAAAAGAGTGTTGGTGGTAGGTGCAGGACCCGGTGGCTTATCGGCAGCTTATCATTTAACCCGTATGGGCCACACCGTTGAGATATTTGAAGCAGGCGGTCATGCAGGCGGTTTGTTATGGACCGGCGTTCCCGACTATCGTTTACCCAATAACATATTAAAAGCAGAAATTGACCGCATTGTAAACATGGGCGTTACGATACGCCTGAATTATAAAGTGCAGGATGTACTGAGGGAAAAAGAAGCCGGAAAATTTGATGCGGTCTTTCTGGCAATTGGCGCACAGCTCATTCAAAAAGAAGCATTTGATAATGATGAGTCTATTTATATTAAAGATGCCTTTGCTTTTTTCAAGGAATACAAATCTACTTCATCACCCTATTTAAAAAAGAAAGTGGTGGTGTATGGTGGTGGTAAACTGGCCCTGTATCTATCCCGTATCATCAAGCGTTTTGATTCCGAGGTCGCCGTTTATTTTTCAGGCGATAAAAAAATGATGCCGGCTTACGATTACGAAACGGACGATGCGCTGGCAGAAGGCGTGGATGTGCAAATATTAAAAAGCATCCATAGCATAAAAGATAAAAAGATTACGCTGGAGCAAATGAAGGTGGAAAAAGGCAAAGCAGTGGGCACCGGTGTTTTTGAAACCATTGATGCAGATGTGCTGATAATGGCCAATCGCCATGAGTCAGATTCTGGCTTTTTACATGCAGTAGAAGGCATTACTTTTAAAGAAGATGGCACCGTAAATATTGATGCGCAAAGAATGACCGGTCATGAAGGCATATTTGCCGGTGGCGATATGTTGCCTGGAGAAAACAGAAGCTCCACCATTGCCATCGGACATGGTAAAAAAGCTGCTAAATACATCAACGC
>JBBQKO010000334.1:0-4443 GCA_038327005.1 Chitinophagales bacterium
CCGTTGGATCGCAAGGTCGCTTACCTGTAGCGTAGCTTTTTCTTCTTCGATAAATTGATGGTTGATGTATGCTAACATAAGTTGATGGTTGTGCCCTGTGTGAAAAAGATAACCTTGCAAACAAATTTAGGCAATTCAAAACTTGTGCGGAATTGCAGGGGTGCAAAAGAAAGCACAAGGAGGATTTGCTGCTTATGTTTTTAGACAAGAGGAAAAGAGCAATGATAATTTTAGTTGCCAATTCTTTTAGCTACGCCGCTTTTGCCAAAGCAAAAGGATTTCACAAAAGGCATCTATCCTTTCATTTCATCCTTAACCCGCTTTACAATGGCATCGCCAAACACACAAAGACCTGAATTGAAGATTACCAAAGCCAACGTTCCGTACCAAAACCAAGACTGCCCATTGGCCTTATTTAAACCTGCATCTATTGCAATTGACAATCCTGCACCTACTAATACCAGGCCGATTGGAGCCTGCCAGAGCCAACTTTTTATTTTTAATTTCATCGTTCTAAAATACAAGGATTTATTTTAACTTCTTGTTTTGTGTGTGATTGAATGTTTGTTAAACTGTTTGGTAAAGTTTGGGGTTGAGGTTTAGATGTAGGGAAAAGAAAAAATGTTTAATGGGTTCAATGGGCTGCAAACTTTCGCATATTTTTGAGTTGGCATCAACTGACCGGGGCCTTACTACAAAATTTTATATGTTCAAATTTATCATTTCTACTCTTTTGGTAATACTTCTTTTCTCATGCAAAACTAAAACTGTGTACGTAAAAGCAAAAGGAATAATGGGAGAATATATTTATAGCGATAGTTTAATTACAATTTATAGGAATGTTGAATGTCATGGGGAAAAATTAAGTGTATTATATGGAATTACCCGAAAAAGACAGTCCGCAATCGAAGAACTATCTATTACAAATATTTCGAACTCAATTACTGGAATAGATAACACTCCGGTACTAATTTATAAAGATCCATGTTTGAACAATTCTAACAGGGTCAAAACCTTTAAAGAAATACCAAAAGGTCTAAAAAGTTTGCAAACCTGCGGGTCATATGTGATACTTTATTTATATGGGCAACAGAAAATTAAAAAGAAAGACCCATTGATAATAACGACTGATTTAGTTTTTAAATATGGACTCATTACCATTAATTCTAAACTTACAGACACTTTACACGCAGAAGAATATGATGATTCATTTCTATAAAAATTTATAATGCACCTAACAAAAAAGTTGCAGGGAAATGCAGAAAGAATTTGTCATTACGCAGCTTTTGGTACTTCACGTGTAAATCTTAACGATGCAAGGTATTTCGCAAGCCGTTGTTAGTGCTCTCAGCAACAAACGGGGGCCTTTACCAACTTAACCATTGAAATGTGTAACAAACCCAAAGCCATGAATATCCGTTAAATAAAATTTCGGTGAAGAATATTTACCCGCTTCTGTAAATTTGTAAATTCGGGCCTTCCCAGGATTCCAAAGACGCTACCGGCCTATGTTGTACCAAATGCAGCAGGCTGCCTTTGGTTATTTACTTTGTATTCATCTTGCTTCAACAAGTACTTGCGCTCCAAAATCATTACTTTTTAAATGGTGTAAAGTATTGGGTGCATTTCATTTTTTAAATCCTGAGAATGGATTTATGTTACTAACTCAATTTCTTTCAAATCCCCTCTTTGGGTTGATGGTCAGAAGACCAACAAGGGCGCAACGAAATGCATAAAAGATTATTTCAATTTTTTTGTTTTTAAAAAGCATATCCAAAGCTTATTTGTACCTGCGGTAATATTCCAGATTGTTTATCAGTGTTATTATTCTGCATTCCAGCGTTGAAATTGGAAATTTTATTGGTGGAATTATAATAAGCCATGCCACCGCTTGCTTCAAAAGAAAAACCACTTTTAAAAATCCAGTTATGCCCAAATACAAAACCGGCACTAAACTGGGTAATATTATCAGAATATTTTGAAGTGAACACTTGTGGAGGATTACCATAACTGTACGAGCGTTCGTCTTTTAAAAAACCAATTTTTGCGATGGGAGAAATAAATAACCCATTAATACCTGTTCTATTTTTAGAGATATACTTACGAAAAGCAATATTAAAACCTACGCCGTTTGTTTTATCATTGTCACTAGATCTGAACCTTGGTAAAAACCCTATTTGAAGGGATTCATTTTTTCCTATCTTTTTTTCCCAGCTTATTGAAAATGGAAATTCATCTGTGTCAAAAAAAGTATTTATACCGAGCTTCAATATTTGAGTATGATTATCAGATCGACGGTTAGGTGATTGCGAAAAAGAAGTAACGGAAATAATTAAAAATGCAGCGATTAGGGTTTGTACTTTTTTCATAAATTAGTTTTTTAAGTAAATAAAGGTTTGGATATTACTGTACGATTATTTTAAATGGCAATATTATTGTATAATTTCGAGAGCGCAAGGTAAATATAAAACCAAGGTTAAAATTACTATTAAAAAAGATATTGAATGTGCAGTTCTGTTTCGCTCTTTAAAACATAGTCTACAACCTTCACACCAATTGCCAGTAAAGCCACTTAGGCGCAAGGCTCCTGGTCTGTGTCTCCCTGTGACTAATGCAGGTAATATTATTTCGCTTCTCTTCTTTTTTCCTAACCCTATTCCATGAGTAAAGCTTCCACTTGCCGGCAACCGTTGCCTGGTGCCATCAAGGATGCAAACAGTAAGTGAATAAAAAGCAAAATTTTATAGGAAAGCTACAATGCAGATACGACAAACGCAATTAAAGCGCCCTGATAATTAAAAGTACAAATCCCGATAAAAAATCGGGATGCCGATGTTACACTTTAATCGCCAGACGATGCAACAATGCTGCTATGAACTTCAACAGCCTGGACAAAAAATATTCTGGCGATAATGTATTGATTACTCAATGATCATTGAGCGGCAAACCCAACCGCTGGTAATCTTTCCAGTTAAGGTAGTCAGGAGCAACCCGTTTCTCTTCCATGGTGATACAATCTGTAACCGGACAAATGAGTTGGCAAAGATTACAGCCTACGCATTCGTCTTCCTTGATGGTATAGGTATTATAAGGCTTACCATATTGGAGATTAATAGATTGATGTGAGGTATCTTCGCAAGCAATGTAACACAGTCCGCAGTTGATGCATTTCGCCGGATCAATTTTAGCCACATGATGATAGTTGATATCCAGCTCTTCCCACTGGGTAATTTTTTCAACCGACTTACCAATAAAATCAGGGAGGGTGTTGAAACCTTTTTCATCCATCCAGTTATTGAGGCCTTCGCACATGTCTTCGATGATTCTAAAGCCATGCGTCATCGCTGCCGTGCACACTTGTACGTTAGCGGCGCCAAGCAACATAAATTCTACGGCATCCCGCCAGTTACTAACGCCACCAATGCCTGAGATGGGCACCCCAGAAGTAACCGGATCCTGTGAAAGTGTGGTGAGCATTTTTAGAGCAATCGGCTTTACCGCCGGTCCGCAATAACCACCGAAAACAGATTTGCCCGCCACGTATGGATTGGGCACCAGCGTATCCAAATCAATACCGGTTACGGACTGGATGGTATTGATCAATGACAACGCATTGCTGCCGGCTTCTACACATGCCTTTCCTGTTGGTACCGGCGAATGCACATTGGGCGTGAGTTTGGTGATTACCGGAATGGTTGCTTTCTCCATCACCCATTCTACTACCATGCGGGCAATTTCAGGATCCTGTCCTACGGTTGCACCCATGCCTCTTTCCGTCATGCCATGCGGACAACCAAAATTTAACTCCAACCCATGGGCACCAGTATCTTCTACTTTTTTTATCAGTTCGTGCCAGCTATTGCGGTCATTGTCTGCCATCAGCGAAACCACCATCGCCCGGTCGGGAAACAGTTTTATACACTCGATGATTTCTTTTAAATTGATATCCAGCGGACGATCACTAATGAGTTCAATGTTATTAAAGCCCATTACTTTTCCGCCATTAAAATTGACAGCGGAGTAACGGGAAGAAACATTTTTCACTTGTGTGCCAAGCGTTTTCCAAACCACTCCGCCCCAGCCTGCTTCAAAGGCACGCAGCACATTGTACTTTTTATCGGTAGGTGGCGCACTCGCCAACCAAAATGGATTGGGAGATTTGATGCCGAGGAAATTTGAGCTGATGTCTGCCATAGTTTTATAAATTTAGGTAACTTTATTAAAATTTTGAAAATGGAAATGTTGGTAGAAAATATTGAAAAAAATTACACCATAAAAGAGTACTTATCGCTTGAAGATGCTTCGGTGGAAAAACATGAATTTTATAATGGTAAAATAATTAAAATGTCCGGAGCAAAACCTAATCACAATTTAATTGCCGCTAATATTATTACTGCGCTAAACAATGCCTTAGAAAAAAATGAAAAAGAATATTTTGTATTA
>JBBQKO010000335.1:0-4438 GCA_038327005.1 Chitinophagales bacterium
ATGCCTCCAATCATGAAAAACTTTTGCTTCGCAGTTTTACATATACTGTCATTTTTTATATTCTTTACCAATGATGCCAATGCCCAAACTCCATTGGATAAACTTTTGCCGGTAAGAGCATTTTGTATCGCTGCCCCAAAGCCTGATAAACTGGATCTGTTTGTACAATTTATACAGGAAGAGTTACCACTCAATAAAATCAACACGCTCATACTTCGGATAGATTTTAACTACCAGTTTCTGAGCCACCCTGAATTGCGTGACAGCGGTGCATTGTCAAAATCAGCGGTACAACAAATGGTAAATGCGTGCAGCCAAAATAACATTCGCCTGATACCACAAATCAATTTACTCGGCCACCAATCCTGGGCATCTAAAATAACCAACCTGTTAAAAGTGTATCCCCGGTTTGATGAAACACCGCATGTGCAAATGCCTGTACAATACGTTTGGCCAAATGCGGATAGCCTTTACTGTAAAAGCTATTGTCCATTACACCCAGATGTACATGCCATCGTTTTTGATTTAGTGGATGAGATTTGTGATGTATTTGAAACCAATGCATTTCATGCAGGCATGGACGAAGTTTTTTATATCGGTGATTCAAAATGCCCACGGTGTGCAGGTAAAAACAAAGCGGAATTATTTGCAGGTGAAGTCAACAAAATACAAAACCACCTGGCACAAAAAAACAGAACCCTATGGATTTGGGGCGACCGCTTAATTGACGGCCGGGCAACTGGTATTGGAGAATGGGAAGGTAGTTTTAATGACACCTACGGTGCTGTGGATTTAATTTCAAAGAAAGTAATCATCTGCGACTGGCATTATGAAAAAGCTGAGCAAACCGCTATCTATTTTGCAAACAAAGGATTGAATGTAATTACCTGCGCCTGGCGAAATCCTGCAATTGCAAGTATCCAAACACAGGATATGGTGAAGTTCCGTACGACAGCAAAATCGAAAACAAAAAAATATTACCTCGGTATCATGCAAACCATCTGGTCGGGTGCTGCTGACTTTTTAGACGAATACTATGCCGCTAAACTGGTTGAAAAAAATGATGCGAAAACACAGGCAAATTGTTTGAAAGCAATTGCTGCTGAGTTGAAACAACTCACCGGAACTCAATAACTGAATCCCGGTGAGTGTACCTACTGAAAAATATTAATGAGTTATCCCGCCAATGAAACCCCGATTAATTTGCCGATTCCAAAGGTAATGGCTGCTGCCATTAACCCAAATATTACCTGGCGAAAACCAGAAAACCAAATACTTTTACCCGTAAATAATGTAATGGCGGAACCAATTAAAAATAAGCCGATCGCACTAAATGAAACGCTCAACAGGATGGCGGCAGATCCATTGGTAAAAAAGAAAGGTATCACCGGAATTATAGCTCCAACCGCAAAAAGAATAAATGAATAGACGGCTGCTTCCATTGCAGAGCCTTTTAGTTCTTCCGGATTAATGCCCAATTCTTCTTTCACCAATATGTCATGCGCCCCGGCTTTATCCAACATAATTTCTGCTGCCATTGCATGCGCCTGGTCTTCCGGAATTCCCTTTGCCATATAGATCAGCGCCAGCTCCTTTTGCTCCCCTTCCGGGTTTACTTCCAGTTCGTCCATCTCCAACTGCATCTGGTTTTCGTACAGCTCCTGCGAACTTTTTACAGATATCCATTCACCCAGCGCCATCGACAAGGCACCGGCCAATAACCCGGCAACACCGGCCAGCAAAACGCCGCTCTGTCCTGATGTAGCACCGGCAATGCCCATTACCAGACTGAAGTTTGAAACCAATCCATCATTGCCGCCCAGCACCGCCGCCCTTAAGGCATTGCCACCAACGGAACGATGCTTACTTTCAAACTTAGCCAGGTTATCTCCGGTAACTTTTGATTGATTTTCCAGTAATGACCGTAGAATCTTTACATGATTGGTTTCAGTTCCGGTTACCGGCAGGTTGCTTTTATTTTTCGCATTGATCACTGCGCTTGAAATACTTTTTTCTGTGTCCATTAAAACGCCGAGCACATAATCATAACCAAAAACTTTACCAATTGTATTGAGGGTTTTTGCCCGGTGGGAAGGTGGTGGTAAAATGGCATCTTTTCCAGGATTTATTTTTTTTAGAAATGCTTCCGCATGCGATTTTTCTATCTCCCCCATTTGCCGAAACACATTGGCTACAGTTGCATCTGCTTCAACTGCTGCCAGTTTATTATATAAAAAACAAGCATCTACTTCTGTTTGAAGATTTTTGCTGGAAACAGCTTTCATAAATAAGAATTTAATTTTTTAAAGAAACAAGATAGCAACCCCCGGCAGGAAAATTAATAACGCAGATCATCTAAATGATTGAACTGCTTTACTAAAAGTTACCCGGTGATATGTTGAAATTAAAGTAATACAAATACTGTGGAAAAAGCTGAAGAAAGGTATTCGGTAAAAGTGTGCGACGCAACGATGCTTCATTTTTATTCTTCAGCCCGGACAAAAATATTTATACCAGCCCTACATTTGCCACAGCATTTTTAATCATCATCCGTCTCCCCTCTCTCCTGTCCACCATTGTTTTGAACAGCAGTTGAGCTGATTTCCGTGTGCCTGATTTGTCCGCCGAGGTAACCTGTTCTGGCAACCAAACCAAAGCTTACCATGGAGATAAACAACGTAACCATCGCGACGGTTTTTACCAGGGTGGTATTATTAATGGTGACATACAAGGCAAACAAACTTGAAACGCCCAATACTATTAACCCAATCAATGCAAACATAGCAAAGTCTTCGTGTTGCTTTATTAAACTTTCAACTACGCCGGGTAGTTCTTCTACTGCTTCTTCTGCACCTTCGCCTGTTAGATATGCGATACCAGTGCCAATGGCGGAAATTATAAACATGCCGTAAGCCGAAATTTTGGTTTGATTGCTTTTACTCCATATCCCATAAGCCAACACAAAAGCGCCGAGTATGGAACCGAAAATAGGAAGATGCGTAATTAATAAATGCAAATGTGCCTGATCCATCGTTATAAGTTTTAGAGTGAATTAATTTTAATGAATTTTTCTCCGTTTGTCATTGAAATACCACAACGGGTTGGTGCGGTGGTTTCATAAGTATTGCCACAGGTTGGACACAAATAGAATACAACAGGCAGTGACTTCACCGTATTGTTATTTAAAGCAGCCAATGCATTTTCATAAAACACTTTATGTTTTTTCTCCGTTTTATACGCATAATTTAAACTGATTAATGCCAATTGGTTGTCTGCATCATTTGCAGTAGTAATAAACTCCGGATACATCGTTGAAACTTCATACGTTTCCCCGGAAATGGCATCAGCCAGATTTTCTTTGGTAGATTTCACATCGTACTCAGGAGCGATAATGGGTGTTGCAATCCCCAATTCCTGCAACACTGCCTTGTGGTTATTGGCATGAATATTTTCCGATGCAGAAGCAGCTTTAAAAAGCAATGCAATTTCATGAAGCCCTTCCTGCTCCGCCTTTTTAGAATAAGCCGCATACTTTGCACTGGCGGTAGTTTCGCCCTTAAATGCCGACTGGATGTTGGCAATTGTTTTGGTCTTTGCGTCTTCTTTATTTAATGAATTGGCAGCGGCTCTTTCGCCTGCTTCCTTTTCCTGTTTTTCAACCGGTGCTTTCATTTCTGCTTTACCATCGCCGGCACTTGAGCAGGAAAAAAATGACAGGCTTGATGCGATCATTACTACGGGTATTAATAAACTCTTTTTCATTGTATTTGTTTTACTGATGTATTCATGTTCTGTAAACTGATGTTTTGATGTTATAAGGGGAAACTATTTTTTTTCACCTTTTTCATTTTCTTCTTTTTCACCCTTCTCCTCATTTTCCTTCAATTCAACTGTCAAATTTTTTAAAGAGTCTGCTACCTTAGTAGTTGAATCAATTGGCGGTTTTGCCTGTATTTCAGTTGTATTTTTTTCTGTTGCTTTTTCGGCATTGTTACTGCCGCATGAAACCATTACCAGGCTACCGGCGATTGCGATACAAAAAGTGAAGATTGATTGCTTTTTCATTTTCTTAAAAATTTTAGTGATGTAAATAATAATATTGTAAAGGTGCGGTCACTCACCTTTTGCCATCGTTTGTGTTATCTTAAGATTGGCTAAATTTTCTTTGCAAGATTAGGAGAAGGTCGAATAGTTGGCCTGAATAAATCACTTTACTCATTCAATGAAAAAAAAACATCTAAAGGGAAAATAGCAAGAATAAACAGGGGCAATTTTATACTGTAAACTGAAGTTTAAAAGAGGTGCCTTTACCTTCTACACTTGCAACTGTAATGGTAATTTTTTGTAAATCGCATAGCTTTTTCACGATTGCCAGCCCAAGGCCATTACCCTGGATTTGAGAACTACGGGAATTATCGGCCCTGTAAAAGCGATCAAA
>JBBQKO010000336.1:0-4409 GCA_038327005.1 Chitinophagales bacterium
ACGTAAAAACTTTTTTTACAAGGCCACACACTTCTCAAGATAAAGGCAGTATTGAAAACAGAAATGAAGTAATAAGAAGGTTTTATCCATAGAAAACAGACTTTACAGAAGTTACCAACACTGCTGTGAAAAAGATAGAAAAAAGGATTAATAACAAACCCGTTCGAAAGTTTGATTACAAAACACCTAATCAGGTTTATTTACTAAAAAACGTATTGCACTTTTTGAATGAATACAGCTTTTGTTATTAGCAAAATATCTCAACAGTATACACTCCACTTTTATTCTTCAGCACTTTATTACTATAAAACGCATAAGGTTGCTTGATGTCTTCCAGCAAATGAAAGAAATTGCACTCCTTGCTAAGGCCTTCAAACACCAGCGTAAAACGGATGTATTCGTTCTGAACTAAGTGGAACGTCCATTCCGGCATAATGGAAATATTGAAATTTTTAATCAACTTACAACGCCTTCCGCCATCTTCAATAAGAAAAGTGCTGGGCCAGATGCGCACACCGGTTGGCTCAGTTGAAAAATAACGGCAGTGTACAATCGTGCATTCTTCTGTCTGGTGATTGAGCAATTCCTTTACGGCATCATCAATTTCTACCTGCGGTTTGGCTATGCTGATGTTGCTCATTTATATGAAAAATAAATTGTGATCATATCCTGAATATTCTCTTACTATTGCTGGGTTAAAAATAAAATGAAGTTCCTATTGGTGAATGGTGAATGTTGAAAATTGACCATTCATAATTCATCCCTCATCTTTCACCATTCCTTCTAAAGCCCTATACATCTGTGTCTATTTGTTTTAATATTTTATCTCCCAGTTGTTTGTGGGCATTGGCGCCCATCTTTTTTAATTCTTCAACCCTGCTTACAATATTACTGCGGCCACTGCTCAATTGCTTAAAAGCGACCTCGTAGGTTTGTTGCGCATCCTGTATTTTTTTGCCCACCAGTTCCAGGTTTTCTATAAAACCAACAAATTTATCATATAAGGCACCGGCTTTGTCCGCAATTTCAATGGCGTGTTGGTTTTGCAATTCTACCCGCCACAAATCGGCAATGATTTTTAGCACGGCCAGCAAGTTGGTTGGACTTACCAGCATAATGCGTTTATCATACGCAAATTTCCAAAGTTGCAAATCCGTTTTAACCGCTTCCAAAAATGCGGGTTCTATCGGAATGAACAACAATACATAATCCAGTGCCTGTGCATAATGCGGATAATTTTTCCTGCTCAATCCTTCAATATGGCTTCTCACAGACTGTACATGTTCTTTGATAAAATGCCTCTGCATATCAACGTTTTCAGCCGAAACATATTGTTCCCATGCCACCAGCGAAACCTTGGAATCAATGATGATTTTCCGCTGATCAGGGTACAGTACAGTGATATCTGGTTGAAGTCCTTTGCCATTTTCATCCTTAATGATATTGCCTGCATTGTCCCGGATAAACTCCTGTGTCAGGTATTCCCGTCCTTTAACAAGACCGCTGTACTCTAAAATACTTTCCAGTATCATTTCGCCCCAATTACCCTGTTGTTTATTGTTTCCTTTTAGTGCAGTGGTCAGATTATTGGCTTCCTGGCTTACCAGTTGGCTCATTTCAATCAACCGCTGCACTTCTTTGCCCAATGTGAAACGTTCTTTGCTTTCCTTATCGTACGTATCATCTACTTTTTTCTTAAAATCTACCAATTCTGTTTTTAAAGGATCAAGGATGGCTTTCATTTTCTCTTCATTTACCTGGGTAAATTTGGCGGTTTTTTCATCCAGTATTCCCTGCGCCAGGTTGCGAAATTCAAAGCGGAATTTTTCACCAATTGATTCCAGCTCTTCTTTTTGGTTGGTTAGTTTTTCATGTGCATTTTCCAACTTTGTTTGTAAAATGGCCATTTGTTTTTGTACGGCCTCGTGTTGCCCTTGTAGCAGGTGATATTGATCAAATTCCTGTTGTAAAAAGCGATTGGTACTTTCGGATTGGGCTACACGGCTCAACAGACTTTCCTTTTCAGTTTGCTGTTGTAATTTTTCCTGCTGCAATTGGGCGATGGTTTGTTGATCTTGCCGGAGACGTTCAGTGAGAGCAGACAATTGCTGCCGGTTGATAGCCCTGATTGCAAAGACCACGATCAGGCCGATGATTAATCCGGCAGCGAATAATAAAATAGAGGTACTCATCTGGTAAATGATTTGCTGCAAGATAGGAGGTATAATTATCAGCAGGGTTTAATAATGCTAATTTTTTAAAGTGCAGGTATTTGATTTTGAAAATAGAACAGAATGGGATAGGCCTGCCCGTTTCTGATACTTAAACATGACTTCGGAAAATCCAATGGATAAAATGAAATGTTATTTGATATTTTTATATTGTAATTCACAATAATCTAAAATTCTGTAGAACAGGCCGCGGCCTGTTCCTGCAATGGATGTTCTATTAATTGTGATCAATTAAAATCTGTTCCATTAATTTAAATCTTTCAACCAATTAAAAAGCCCCATAAACACGTTAGAAACAATCTTCAAAAACAATCTGTCAATTCCCCGATTACTACTTAATTTTAAGCTATTAATTTTTACCAGGCAACATCAATAAATCAATAAAACAAATCATCAATAAAACAATTCAATAACCATGCATATATCATTTGATCAAATTCAACCAAAAGAAATCGTAAAAGGATACCACGGAAAATTTATCCATACCGAAACCATGACCATGGCTTTTTGGGAGGTAGAAGCAGGAGCAACGATCCCTGTACATCATCATGTGCATGAACAAATTTGCCAGGTGCTGGAAGGCAGGTTTGAACTAACAGTTGACGGAGAACGAAAAGTGTATGAACCGGGTGGAGTAGTAGTAATTCCTTCCAATGTGCCACATGGCGGAGTGGCCATTACCAAGTGTAAATTAATGGATATGTTTTCACCGGTTAGGGAAGATTATAAATTGTAAAACATGGAGATTTCATTAGTAGGAAAAAAGGCCCTGGTAGGAGGGGCAAGCAGGGGATTGGGTAAAGCAATTGCAATACAATTGGCCCGGTGTGGAGCAGAAGTTACGGTGATGGCCAGAGACAGCGAAAAGTTAAAAGCTGTACTTGCTGAATTACCTGCCAATGATGGGCAGCAACACAATTGCCTGGTGGTTGATTTTGCAGATTTTGAGCAATTTAAATTGATCATAGCTGCCTGGTTTCAACATCACCAGGTGGATATCTTGATTAATAATACCAACGGCCCTGCGGCAGGCGGGGTGCTGGAGAAAACAATCAACGATTACCAGCAGTCATTTGACTTGCTGTTTAAGACCGTTTGTTTTCTTACAATGGAAGCCTTAAAAAGTATGCAGATTTCAAATTATGGACGCATCATCAATTTGTCTTCCATCTCTGTAAAAGAGCCGTTGCAAAACCTGGTGCTTTCCAACAGCATACGCTCGGCTGTGATTAGCTGGGCCAAAACCCTGGCAAGGGAAATTGCACCAAAAGGCATAACAGTCAATAATATCTTGACCGGCTATTTTGATACCGAAAGATTGGATGAGATCAACCGGTTGCAATCCGAGAAAAAGGGCATCCAGCTTGATATTTATAAAGAATCGATGAAGCAGGACATACCGATGGGCAGGTTTGGGCAGCCGGAAGAATTCGGACATTTGGTTGCCTTTCTGGCATCAGGCTATGCATCCTATATAACAGGCACCAATATTCCGATAGACGGTGGCTTGCTTAAATCCGTTTAACCATTGCTTAATGATAGATGCTTCCGGGGATTTAAGTTAACAAGTAGTAGTACCCAGGCAATTAAATGCCTCTTTGGATATTTGTTTATATGATTTGATCACCACTTTTTCTTTTTCTACTCCTGCCAGATTCATAGCGGCAATGGATTCTTTAAATTCTTCAATATTAGCATAGGAATGTAGGCCAATACCAATATTTTCATTTAAGGTGATCATTCTATTATCCAATAAAATAAAATTAACCAGGTAATATTTCATATTTTTTAATGTAAGGAGTTAACAAAAAAATAGCTTTTCAGCTTATACCAACAAAAGTCAGGTAATCTTCCTAAGTAATTTTAGCCGTACTTCTATGGTCTTGTAGTAATATTTCTAAAGACTGGTTTTGTTGAAACAAATGAAGATTTTCTTGTTACAATAAATTAACAAACCCCTTCAAAATGGACGGGGTTCATTCTTATTTTTCTAAAATTTTTGCTTTTTGACTTCAATTTATAAGGTACGTTAAAAATAATTATTGTTGTCCGACAAAAGTACAAAAATGCCATAATACCTTGATTTAACCCTTTGTGGTACTACATTTCCATTTTTAGTTGTAAAGCAGGGGGTGCTGTTTTTTTTCGTGCTGTATTTTTATTTTCTGATTTTTTCTT
>JBBQKO010000337.1:0-4375 GCA_038327005.1 Chitinophagales bacterium
AAGTCAATTTTTACGGATGAAAATGAGGCATGGTATGATGACAATGGGTTGAGAACTGCATTGTTTTGTAAAGGAGCATTGGAAACTGTGCGGAAATTTGGCTGGCCTCCGGATATCATTCATTGTAGCGGCTGGATGACAGGGTTGATACCAATGTTTATAAAGACAGCGTATAAGAAAGAGCCTGTTTTTAGCAATTGCAAAGTTGTTTACACCATCGGTGAAAATACTTTTACTGAAAAACTGGGTGCAGACTTTTTGAAATTGATTGCCATCAATGATAATGTTACCAAAAAAGAACTTGATGCTTTTAAAGATATTAATAACGCTGCGATGTTCAGAGGAGGCGCTGCCTATGCAGATGCCGTTACTTTTGGTGCTGCCAATGTAGATAAAAAGTTGGTGGAGGAATTCAGTAAAATAAAGGGTAAAAAGACGTTGCCTTTCAATGAAGAAAGTGATTTAACAGACTATTTACAATTATATGCCGACCTTGCCAAGTAGTAAATAAAACCAACCGAAATTTCCTAAATTCTGTTTTTGTGCAAAGAAAATCATTACGTTTATTTTTGGCCGGATTGGCTTGTGTTTACTTATTTAATCTTGGTTGTAACAAAATTGACACTACCGAGCTTGGTGCTGATTTAATTCCTGCTGTTGATAATATTTTTACTTTTGCAGACACTTTTTATATTGATGCAGCAAGAGAGCAAAGTATTGATTCAACCAGACTTTTCCGCACCGAAAATCATGCACTTGGAGCAATCACTAACGATCCTATTTTTGGGAAAACAAAGGCTGACATATTTCTGCAATTAAAGCCTTCATTTTTTCCCTTTTATTTCGGAAAAGCAAAGGACACGATCAATCCTGCACTCAATCCGGCCACTCATTATGATTCAGTTTTTCTTTGCCTTTCCTACAAAGGATTTTATGGAGATACAACAAAAGCGCAGCATTTAAAAGTGTATCAGTTGGCTGAAAATACAGGCAACTTTGCAGATACCGTTCTACATTTGCTGAATTTTCAACCAGACAAACCTTACCTCAGTAATTTGTTAGGTGAAGCAACTGTTTATCAGACTGAACTAAAAAATTATACATTTCTAAAAACCAGCCTGAAGGATTCAATTACCAGGCAGATTCGTATTAAATTAAGTACAGCATTTTTAAATGCATTGGTTAGCAGAGATTCAGCCCAGGGAAGTTCCAACAATCTTTTTTACAAAGATTCTCTCTTCAAAGAAAAGTACAAAGGTTTTGCTGTAGTTGCTGATGGAGGATCTGGTGGCAACGGTTTATTCTATATCAGTTTAACAGATGCTGCAACACGACTTGAAGTACACTATGTTGCCGGAAATGCAAATAGGCTGGATACAGCATTTTCTTCATTACCGCTTTCAGTGGGCTCTTTTGCAGCAGTAAGCGCATCCGCAAATGCCAATTATATTGCCAGGGATACCAGCTCTTCTGAGTTTCCAAATGCTCCAAATCCTACGGCTTTGTATCTTCAAACTGCACCAGGGTCTGCAATCAGTTTTAAAATACCACAACTTGGATTATTAACTAACAGGATCATCCACCGTGCAGAAATATTTTTAGAGCAGATTCCTGGTAGTTCTCAGAACACTATTTTAGCGGCGCCTCAATATTTATATCTTGATTTAATTGATTCAGGCAGCACTAAAAAATATAAGCCGTTGTATTTCGATCTTAGTCCGAATGAATTTTACAATCCGGATAATTCAACTTTGTTTTTTCCATCGCAAGGAATTGATCAAAGTTATTATGGTGGTTTTGAACGAAAATTGGTTGATGCGTTTGGGATCCGGTCTTACTACACTTTCAACCTTACCAGGTACGTTCAAAATTTGGTAACAAGGCACACTACCAACTATGCTTTCAGGGTGTACGCTCCATATAATTTACATTATTATGGGTTCAAATTAACCTATAAAAATAATCTTGCTTACGGCAGAGTAAAAATTGGAAATGGCAATAATGCCAACTTCAGGTTACGTATGCGGATCGTTTATTCAAACATCTAATATAAGAAATACTCACAAAGCCTCCTTTATTTAAGGTGGCTTTGTCAATTACATTGCTACACCTATCTTTGCACCTCAAAATTTAAAACTATATGCCTTATTTGTTTACATCAGAATCCGTTAGTGAAGGACACCCGGATAAAGTAGCTGATCAGATTAGTGATGCCTTAATTGATAATTTCCTGGCATTTGATGCCAATAGTAAAGTAGCTTGTGAAACATTGGTAACTACCGGACAGGTGGTACTTGCTGGTGAAGTAAAAAGTAAGGCATACCTGGATGTACAGGAAATTGCACGGGGCGTTATCCGTAAAATTGGCTACACTAAAAGTGAATACATGTTTGAAGCCAATTCATGCGGTATCCTTTCAGCCATTCACGAACAATCTGCTGATATTAACCAGGGCGTAGATAGAAAGAAGAAAGAAGAACAAGGCGCTGGCGACCAGGGTATGATGTTTGGTTATGCCACCAATGAAACAGAAAATTACATGCCGCTTGCATTGGATCTTGCTCATTTTCTTTTGATTGAATTGGCTGCTATCCGCAGAGAGAATAAAGAAATTAAATATTTACGCCCGGATGCAAAAAGCCAGGTTACGTTGGAATATGATGATAACAACCGACCGGTTCGTATAGATGCAATTGTGGTTTCTACCCAGCATGATGATTTTGGAAAAGAAGAAACAATGCTCGCTAAAATTAAGAAAGATATTGTCAATGTTCTGATACCAAGAGTAGTTGCAAAATATCCTAAATATGCGCATTTATTCAATAACAAGATTAAGTATCACATTAACCCAACAGGCAAGTTTGTAATTGGTGGGCCACATGGTGATACTGGTTTAACCGGCCGTAAAATCATAGTAGATACTTACGGTGGAAAAGGCGCTCATGGTGGTGGCGCATTCAGCGGTAAGGATCCGAGTAAGGTAGATAGAAGTGCTGCATATGCAACACGTCATATTGCCAAAAACCTGGTTGCAGCAGGTTTGTGTGATGAGGTATTGGTTCAGGTAAGTTACGCCATTGGTGTTGCCCAGCCAACCAGCATCAATGTGGTTACGTACGGTACAGCTAAAGTAAACTTAACGGATGGTGAGATTGCTAGAAAAGTAATGGCTATGAAGTGCTTTGATATGCGTCCTTACTTTCTTGAACAACGTTTGAAATTACGCAATCCTATCTATAGCGAAACTGCAGCATACGGACACATGGGCCGCAAGAATGAAGTGGTTGAAAAGATATTTACAAGTCCTTACGGCAAATCCATTAAGAAGAAAGTTGAATTGTTTACCTGGGAAAAGCTGGATGCAGTAAAAGAAGTAAAAAAGGTATTTGGAATAAAATAGAAGCCTCCCCAATTCTTCCGAAGGATGGGCAATATGAGACCATAAGTTTGAAAGAGCTTATGGTTTTTTATTAGTAATTATAAAGCATAAATTTGAATTGTGAAAAATTTCAGACAGCAACAGCAACAAAGGCCAAAAAAGAATACGCTGGTAATCGGTAGAAAGGCGATCATAGAGGCCATGCAATCCGGTAAGCAACTGGAACGCATTTACATGCAAACAACCATTCATGGGGAGGTAATTGATGAAATACGCAGGTTGGCGGAGCAATACCTGGTACCCATTAATAAGGTGCCGGTAGAAAAATTAAATGGTTTCAATATCAGCAATCACGAAGGTGTAGTAGCTGTTATCAGTAAGATCCAATACCAGGATTTGCAGAATGTAATTTCCTTTATTGTTGAGAAAGGAGAGGTGCCGCTTTTTTTAATATTAGATGGTATCACGGATATCCGGAACATTGGCGCCATTGCCAGAAGTGCATTTTGCTTTGGCGTAAATGCCATCATCATTCCAGATAAGGGCGTGGGAGCGTTGAATGAAGATGCGATCATGACCTCTGCCGGTGCTCTTGAAAAGATTGCCGTTTGCAGGGTAAACAGTTTAATGAAAACGGTGGACGAATTGCACATGAATGGCATTAAAGTTTTTGCCAGTGAAATGACCGCTCCTAAAAAGTTATACGAGTTGGAATTGTCCGAACCCTGTGCATTGGTGATGGGTGGTGAGGAGCATGGCGTGTATCCTGCCTTGATGAAAATTTGCGACGAGCAATTTCAAATACCGATGACGGGTGATTTTGAATCTTTGAATGTATCGGTGGCTACCGGGATTATTTTATACGAAGCCATGAAACAACGGATAGTGAACGGATAGCCTACTTTAATTTATTAAATGTTGAGTTTTTGGATTGGTGCTGGCTTGTTCTGATTTTTTAGTCCAGCGATTGATCCGCTCGTTATTGTTTGGTAGATT
>JBBQKO010000338.1:0-4362 GCA_038327005.1 Chitinophagales bacterium
TTTCTTTTTTGAAACAGAATCAAACTTGTTTTGAATCAGTTGTACAGACGCTGCTTCAATGGGTTTGTTGGTGATGGAATCAATCACTTTTCCATAAAAATGGCCCATGTTCATGTTTTGACCTCCGGGCCGGGCACCACCGCCTCCGGGAAATTGGGCAGATGAATTAAAGGCAGATAATAAGAGTACAAAAGAAAAAAGCCAAAAGTAAATTGTTTTCATTGATAATATTTTGTTGAAGTTGATAGCAGTTGAATAAACCAAAGTTCTCCCATAATGTTTAACGCCTACACCTGTTAATTGATAAGCGGTCATATATCGTTGGGAAAAGGGCTGTGTTAATTAAAATTCCATTATTTAATCAAGTGAGCGATCAGTACCTGTGCCAGCCCAATGATCAGTCCGAATAGGGTACTGATGATTTCGAGGAATTTGAATTCTTTTTGCGTGATTTGTTTTAAAATATCCTCCAGTTTCTCAGACGAAAAATTGGCGACTTTTTCGGTAATGATTTTTTCAAGATCCAGATCATGCTGTAATTTATTCATGTAGCTTTTCATTAAAATAGGGAAAAGTGATTCCAGTTCTTCTAAGAAAGCTCCCTTTAGTTGGAGGATGGTTTTTTCGCCCAGCATCATGGAGAGCATGGGGAAAACCTCTTTTAATTTATTCCGTAGAAAATGATCAATATGGGATTCAATATCTGGTCTTAACTTTTGTAAATTATCTGGATTGATAATTTTTGCTTCAATTTCCTCAAAGGAAAGCAGCTCTTTGCTCACCACCTGTCCTAATTTTTCCGCAATCATTTGTTGGTTTTTTGGAAAAACTCCCTGTATGGTCAAGCCGAAAATTTTGATTGGGTAGCGTGGATGAAACAGCATTTTAATGGCGAGCCAGGTTGTAACCCAGCCCGTAAATGCTGTTAGTAAGATTGTGATGATGGATTGCGTAAGATTCATACTTTATTTTTGGGCTGCAAAGAACGACAATAAAAAAGTATTTTAAATGTAATTTTGTTCAGGAAGTGTTTTTTGCTATTTTTGCAATCCGAAACAAAAAACGGTAGTCGTAGCTCAGTTGGTTAGAGCATCAGATTGTGATTCTGAGGGTCGGGGGTTCGAGCCCCCTCGATTACCCACTTTACAGCGAGGGAAATTACAACATCCCTGCAATTAAATAACAAGAGCGGATTTTGACAGATTGTCGAAATTCGCTTTTTTAGTTTTGCTAATTTCCGGATTGTACAATAAGATGCCTGCTGCTTTTTTAAGTGGAGCCTTCGCAACCACCGCAACCTAAGCCCGTTATTTTACTGATTAATAATTTCCACCACAGGTGTTCAGATTGTTTATTGCAGATAAAGGATTTTTCTAATAAAATATAGATATCAAAACCAGTTGCCCGTTGCTGTATTTGAAACCTCACACATGGAATTTACATTTGGAAAGCTATTAATTTGAAGCATTTGGTTTTTTTAAAGCCCGTAAAAATCGAACGTTTCAATGATACCATCAACCAGGTAATGGCTTATTGGGAAATGAAGCAAAACGCAATTGCCTATACTGTTCTTTTTCAAAAACAAACCATCACCATAAAGGAAGGGCACAACAAGGTGTAGATACCTTTAAAGGATATTAATTACCTGGAAGCTATGAAAGATCATACCCAGATAATTACAGCAAAAAAAAGTACAAGACCTTAATGCCGCTGAGTAGTTTTATAAAACAGTTACCACAAGATCAATTTAGCCAGATACACCGCAGTTATGCTGTTAAACTTAATAAGGTAAACCAGCTACAGGCTGCAGAATTGTTTATTGGCGAACAAAGTTTACCCATTGGAAAAACCTATCGTGCTGAAATTTCACAATGGAAAATTTAATTTATGCAAGAACGAATTGTCCTACTTCTATTTATCCTTCCCTGTTTTTTATTTGCTCAAAAACCTCCTGTTTTAGATGGTTTTAAAACCAATAATCAAAAAACTGCAGGCCTGGGCCGATTACTGCGATGAACTGATCAATACAGAGGATTATCCCACATTAAGAAGCGCTGGAAAAAAAGGTATTGCCCTCGCCAATGCCGATGATCCACACAACTTATCATTGTTTTATTTTTATACCACCATTACATTTAACTACAGTACAGAAATAGACAGTGCAGAATATTTTTTAAACCGTTCAGAAGAGTATGGCATTAAAGCAAATAATATCAGGAGAATTTCGCAAGCCTTAAAGCAATTGTTTTTGGTTACCAAATTGTATAAAAGAACTGAAAAAAGAAAATCGGTACTGAGTAAAATCCAGGTAATCATTGATACCACTACCAACAGCAAATTTAAAAGCGATATGCTGGAAACTGCTGCAGATTATTAGATGAGCCAGGGGCAATATGAAAAAGCCATGTAATTGCAACCGGATGGCATACGCACAAGAAAAGAAGGGCTCTGCAGCAGTTGTAGAAAAACAGACTCTATCAATCTTGCTGTAACAATGATAAATGTAGCGGAATTGTATGGGCAAATGAAGCAGCCGTGTAAAAGCATTTGATATCTGAAATAAAGAGGATACTGTATTATCAGCCATGTATATCAATTTTTAGACCTTCAAAAAATAATCCTGATATTTTTATAGAAGCAGATAAACAAAAACACAATGAACAAATAAGCGTAGCCGCTGGCTTGGTTTTAGAAACGATGGAAGACTTGCTGATTGGGAGTAAAACACAAATGCTATAGTTTACTTGATCACCCGAAAACGTACATATTGCTCAAACTGTGCAAAGCATAAATGAGTTGTTGCAAACACAATTATCGAAAAAAAATATCATACTGGCAAGTGTAATAAACCAATCTGTTGATTTAAAAACGGATAAAAATATTATCACCAATCTTATTCGTAACCTGTTACAAAATGCCATTACTTATTCTCCAGAAAAAAGTACAATAACCATTACGGCTACTCAACAAAATATCATACTGAATCCAATCAATCAGCAGCAGCAATTACGGCGACACCCGTAGATGAAATCATTATTAAAACAGATATCAAATGTGCCGAAGGAAAAAACAGTATGGAAGAGTTGATAAGGAATACGCCAGGGGTTTCCAGTGTGAGTATCGATATTAAATCTGGTAAATTATTTCTGGCACTTTTTGGCGATGCCACATCAGCAACGGAAATTGAAACAGTACTAAGAAACAGCGGTTACAATGCAAATGGCAAAAAGAAATTAGCAGGCACCAATATTTTTAAATAAATAGTCGATGGTAAAAAAAATATTATTTGCAGTAAGCCTATTGATTGCTTTAACAAGCGAAGGCCAAAACGGTTTGGGTAGTGGATTACCCATTACCTTAAAAGTTAACACTCCGGTCAATTTACCTTTTGGAAGTGTTGAATTTACCGGCTTTACACAAAGCATACAGGATGAGCCACCACTGGTTTATTTAGAAATAAAAACTCCTGCCGGTAGTATTGAACAGTTGAATAGCAGAGCCGATAAAGCCACGGGTATCTATTTAATAAAATATTTTTGCAAAGCACTTGGTCAATACGAGGCTATTGCTTATGCAGCAATCGATCAGTTTTTAGCCCTTACTGCAAAATGCTTACCAGGCCGGTATCGCTTCTACTGGCAGCAATTTGTGTTGTCCTTACCTTCTTCGTATCATCTGCGTTAATCAACGCCGATGATACGGAGAAGGTAGGGAAATGTAAGTGTTTAAACTGCTTTAATGTAATAGTTTTACTACAGGCGCAGCAGTGATAGTTCGGCTCATTCGCCTGAATGCGATTCGTTTCGGAATAACTTGATGTAATTATTATTGAAAATAATATCTTTAAGGACTAAACTATACTAATGCCCACCAAGAAAAAACCTGCCAGCAACGATAAATCCTTCAAAAAAACTCCCGAAAAAGTTGTTTTTTACCTGGTTGCGGTGGGCGCATCTGCCGGAGGGTTGGAAGCCTTGAAGGAATTTTTGTTGCATTATCCTACAGACCTTACCAACACAGCCATCATCATTGCGCAGCACCTTGACCCTACACACAAAAGCATGATGGCACATTTATTAAGCAGCGAAACAAACCTACAGGTAATAGAGGCGGTTGATGGAGCAGAACTTAAGCCAAATGTGGTGTACATCGCTCCACCCAATTCGGATATCACTGTTGCAAAAAATAGAATTCAGTTGGCAAAACCATTTAATGAAACTGGCTCCAAACCTTCTGTTGATATTTTATTTACTTCTGTTGCTGCTGCCTATAAAAATCGGGCAATAGCGGTTGTGTTATCTGGCACTATTGATGATGGCAGCGAAGGAATCATCACTATCAGCAAGGCGGGCGGATATGTGT
>JBBQKO010000339.1:0-4336 GCA_038327005.1 Chitinophagales bacterium
TCCATTTTATCGGAAAGATGATTTTGAAAACATTTATGGGGTAGAGGGATTCACCATCAATGTGGGGAATGACGGGCAGTTGGTCAATACGAAATTGGAAAAGAAATCCATATTTACACAAAAGACCAATGAACGCATCGGTGAGGTAGTTTTTGCTTTCCCGGCGATCAAAGTGGGAAGTATTATTGACTATAAATACCAGAGTGATATGAAAAACTATGGCGGACTTCAGGACTGGGAATTCCAGGATCGGCTACCTGTGATGGTTAGTAAATACTCGCTGATAATGTTGCCAAATATTGAATTTGCTTACCAGATCAATAAAACACTGGACCTGCCAATTGCTATAGATAAGGAATCAGCTTCGGGCGGTATTAATTTCGAAATGAAAAATATCCCCGGTCTTGGTGATGAACCTTATATGGATGCCCGCAAAGATTATATGCAGCGAATCATCTTTCAGTTAAGCAATCTCAGCCTGGGTAGCAACACCAGTAAGTATATGACTTCCTGGAACGAAGTAACCCGTGAGTTGAACGCCTCGCCTGATTTTGGGCGCCAGATTGATAAAAGCATTTCGGGTACAGAAGATTTCATAAAGCAGGTAAAACTATTGCCTTCACCAGAAGATAAAATGAAGGCTGTCTTTAATTATGTACGCAGCAATGTGGTGTGGAATGGCCTTTACACAAAGTACACAATGGAGGGGGTAAAGGATGCCTGGCAAAAGAAAAGTGGTTCCAGTGGCGATATCAATTTACTATTGATCAATCTTTTAAAAGAGGCATCCCTAGAGGCTTACCCGATGCTGGTGAGTGAACGTTTTCATGGAAAGGTAAATGTAGATTACCCGTTTATCGACCAGTTCAATTCGGTATTTGCTTATGTGCCAATCAACAACAAAAAGTATTACCTTGATGCAACGGATAAAACCATTCCGGCACATGTAACGCCTTTCAATATTTTGAATACAACTGCGTTTATCGTAAATCGCAAGGCAGGTAGATTAACGGATATCACGAATGATACCGTTCAGTATAAAGAATTTATTTCTGTTAATTTAGAGTTGGCAGATAATGGTACCATCGGAGGTGAGGTAAGCGTTCAAAGCAGGGACTACGCCAGGATAAAAAAGTTATCGGATTATAAATCAGATAAGGAGCTATTTATAAAAAAGTATTTTATAGTGGATGGCACCAATTTTACTGCAAAAGATTTGCAATTATCCAATATTGAAAACGATTCAATGTCGCTCAAACAGCAGTGCGCTTTATCTGGGTCGCTCAATACTAGCGGCGATTATACATTTTTGCCATTGAATCTTTTTGCAGGTTTTGATTACAACCCTTTCCTAAGTAACAGCCGTTTTTCTAATATTAATTTTGGATACAAGCGGACTATCAATTTAAATGTTTCAGTGTTGCTTCCTGCCAGTTATACAGTAGATGAACTGCCCAAATCTATCAGAATGGTTACTCCCGATAAGGACATTACATTTATCAGGCAAATAGAACTGGAAAAAGAATTAAATAGCATCCGTTGCATGATCTTGATTGAGTTTAAGAAAAGTCTTTACGAAGCGGAAACCTATCCTATGATCAAGGATGTGTATCAGAAAATGTTTGAGTTTTTAAAAGAGCCGGTGGTGCTTAAAAAGAAAGGGTAGGGTTTGCTAAAATACAAAGGAATAGCCCTTCCCTTTGGTTCCGGGGTTATCCAGTGATTGAAATTTTTCAATTTCTATTTGTAGATATTTTGAATATTGACCCAGCATAAATTCCCTGAAGAGATCAATATTCTCATCTTTTCGGGTTTGTTGAAGCGCCTCAAAGTAGGCGACCTTGTCTTCTTTAAAAACGATGCTGAGGGGAAGATTAAAATAAGCCTGTAAATAATTCATCAACAGTCTGCTCGTTCTTCCATTGCCATCATAGAAAGGGTGAATGGTTACCAGGTCAAAATGAGCATCAAAGCAAATCGTCAATCGTTCGGGTATTGTTGTGGAAGTGGATATTTTTTGGCGTATACCATCACAAAGCTTTTGTACCAGTTCCTCTACTTTTTGGTAGCTAACAAAATAAGTATTTCCTGCGCTAACATTCCCTTTTCTAAAAACGCCCTTACTGCCATCGGACTCGCCAACTACGATTTGATAAATACTGCCTGTTTGTTTCATCACTGCAGCATTGATGGCTTGAATAAAATCAGGTGTGATGGCAACGTTCTCTGTTGCTTTTTTTATACTCAATTGCAACGCATTGAAATGATCCTGCACCATCAGGCTATGCAGCAGTGGCTTTCCGGCAGGTGTAGTACCTTCATCTAACAACAGTCTTGTTTCCGTCTCCGTTAATGTGCTGCCTTCAATGGTTGTTGAATGGTGGGTAATTGCATATCCATTAAATTTATCAAAGTCGATGATGGAGGATAAATTTAGCGATTGAAATTGTTCAATTAATAGTATGATGGATTGTGCGTTCATTTATTGTAAACCTACAAACTTATTTTTCTAATCGAACCCCTTTAGTTGAGGATGTGGCAAATTTGTATTTTATTCCTGTAAAAGATGGTCAATTAAAACGCTATTTTGATTTTTTGAAGCCAGGTATTCAAATTTCCTTAAAGCTCTTTTTTGAAGCTGAAGTGAGCTTGTGAAGGATCTACCCAATCCTAAAAAATGTTTTAAAACTTAATAGTTGGATAACAAAAGACAAATGTATTCCGTAAAGGTTTGTATTAAAAAAGAGGAACCTTTTCGGGGTTCCTCTAAATTATTATAATTTAATTGAATGCTTAGCTTATTTTTTCCAGTACTAATTTCTTCACCTCACTCAATGCAATCCTTTCCTGAACCATTGTATCTCTGTAGCGAATGGTAACGGTATTGTCTTCTTTGGTTTGGTGATCAATCGTTATACAGAATGGAGTACCGATGGCATCCATGCGGCGGTAACGTTTGCCAATGGCATCTTTCTCTTCATAAAAACACATAAAGTTTCCTTTGCAATCATTCATTAACTCACGGGCTATTTCAGGCAGACCATCTTTTTTTAACAATGGTAAAATGGCCAACTTGGTAGGAGCAATTTTTGCAGGGATGCGCAACACCACACGACTGTCCTCAGTGCCATCTTCTTTCAACCATTTTTCTTCTGCATAAGCCAAACTAATGATGGTTAAGAAAAGCCGGTCTAAACCAACCGATGTTTCCAATACATACGGCACATAATTACCGTACGCTTTGCCGGTTGCCGGATCAATGTCGTTATCAAAATACTGCATCTTTTTTTTGCTGTATGTTTGATGTTGGGTTAAATCAAAATCGGTACGACTGTGAATGCCTTCCAGCTCCTTCCAGCCAAACGGAAATTCAAATTCAATATCCAGTGCTGCATCTGCATAATGCGCCAGTTTTACGTGGTCGTGAAAACGTAATTTTTCAGCAGGTATGCCAAGGCTTTCGTGCCATCTTTTTCTTTCTTCTTTCCAGAAATTATACCATTCCATCTGGGTGCCGGGGCGAATGAAAAACTGCATTTCCATCTGCTCAAATTCACGCATGCGGAAAATAAACTGCCTGGCTACAATTTCATTTCTAAATGCCTTACCTGTTTGTGCAATACCAAAAGGTATCTTCATACGACCGGTTTTCTGCACATTCAGGAAATTTACAAAAATTCCCTGCGCTGTTTCCGGGCGTAAATAAATGGTATCGCTTTCGCCAGCCACACTACCAATCTGGGTATTAAACATCAGGTTAAATTCACGGATGTCTGTCCAGTTGCAGGTTTTACTGATGGCACATTTTATTCTGTTGTCTTCAATTACTTTTTTCAAACCGGGATAATCAGTGGCTGCAATTAAAGTATCCATTGCCGACAAAACATCAGTTGCCAATTGTTCATTGCCAATTGCCTTTTGTTCCTCAGCAAATCCTTCAATTAAATGATCTACCCGGTACCGTTTATTGCTATCCTTATTGTCAATCATCGGGTCACTAAAATTATCAACGTGACCGCTCGCTTTCCAGGTAGTAGGATGCATAAAAATGGCTGCATCAATACCAACGATATTCTCATGCAGTTGCGTCATGCTTTTCCACCAATAGTCGCGGATGTTCTTTTTTAGCTGTGCGCCCATCTGGCCATAATCATATACCGCAGCCAGACCATCATAGATCTCAGAAGATTGAAATATATAACCGTACTCTTTACAATGTGAAATCAGTTCGGGAAAATTATTTGTTTCGTTTGCCATAATGCTGCAAAAGTAAAAAATAAACCTTCAATAAAAGCGGAAGTAACTATTATTAGATTTTCGGTTGTTTTTTAAGCTG
>JBBQKO010000340.1:0-4311 GCA_038327005.1 Chitinophagales bacterium
TGGATTTTTATTGTATAAATTTTTTAATTATTATTCAATACTCACAATGATTTATTGTAAAAAAATCAATCATTTAATACAAAAAAAAGAATTCAACAAATTTTTAACATGCTTAACAATTTGTTGATAATGAACTGCTCAATTACAACAATTATACAAACAACTTTGCGCAAAATTTAAAACAAGTTATGAGACCAAAATTTCACATTCTTACAGCAATATTTGTATTGCTTACCTTCCTGGGAAATGCCCAGGTTACTACCAGTAGCTTAAATGGCACTGTAAAAAATGCTTCAGGTTCTTCAATTGAAGGTGCTACCGTTATAGTAGTCCACACACCTACTGGCACGAAATATACAACAGCAGCCAGAAAAGGCGGGATCTATTATATTGCAAATATGAACCCAGGTGGACCTTACACCATCACCATCTCTAGTATTGGGTTTAAAAGTGTTACAAAGGGCGATATTATACTATCGTTGGGTGAGACACTCAACCAAAATTTTCAACTCGTGGAAAGCAGCAGCAGCTTAACCGAAGTGGTGGTTTCATCTACCAGAGGGTTACCAACATCTGGCAAAGGAGGTTCTGAAACAACAATTGGCAGGGATAAAATGGCTAATTTACCAACTGTCGGAAGAAACATTTCTGATTACTTAAGATATGTGCCACAGGCTAAAGTAACCGGTGATGGAGGTATATCTCTTGCAGGACAAAATAACCGATACAATTCCTTCTATATAGATGGTGCGGTTAATAATGATGTTTTTGGTCTTTCGGCATCAGGTACAAATGGTGGGCAGTCTGGTATTGCTCCAATTTCTATTGATGCGATTGATCAGTTTCAGGTTGTATTATCTCCATATGATGCTGCCTTAGGTAACTTCACTGGGGGGGGGATTAACGCAATTACTCGCAGTGGAACAAATACCTTAACAGGTTCTGTATATCATTTTTTCCGTAACCAGAATCTTTCCGGCAAAACCCCCGGTGCAGATAAATCGGTGGCGAAAAAACTTGCGAATTTTTCGAATAAAACTACTGGCTTCAGAATTGGAGGTGCCATTATTAAAAATAAATTATTTTTCTTCTTAAATGGTGAGGTGCAACGTGATCAAAGACCTCAACCATATGACTTTAGTGGGTATAACGGAACTTCAACCCAAACAGATTTAGCTTCATTGTCTTCCTATCTGAGATCAGCTTTTAACTACGAGGCAGGTGGGTATTTAGATAATCCAGAAAGGGTAGAAGCAAACAGAGTTGCAGCAAAACTGGATTGGAATATCAATTCAAAAAATAAACTGAGTGCCAGCTACCGATACAATGATGGCTTTAGAAACAACACATCCAGGAGTAGCAATAATACCATTAACTTCCTAAACAATGGTTTCGCATTTCCTTCTACCACACATTCTGGATCACTTGAACTTAATTCACGCTTAAAAGGAAGTTCAAATAATAAATTGTTATTGACCATGACCAACGTAGTTGATGACAGAGGCGCAATTGGATCACCATTTCCACGAGTTATTATTAATGATGGTACCGGAAGAATTATTTTAGGTACAGAAGAATTTTCAACAGGAAATTACCTGAAGCAAAACAATCTGGCTCTTTTTGATGTGTTTAAATTTTACAAAGGAAAGCACACACTTTCTGTAGGTACCGATAATGAAATCAGCAGATCGACGAATATCTTTATTCGACAAAACTATGGCTCATATGTTTATCCAGATTTAGCAACGTTCGTGTCTGGAGGGAATGCAACAACCTATGACAGGTCTTATTCTTTGCTAGATCAGGGTAAAAGCGGAGATGAGTCAATAAATGCTGCGGCAAAATTTAACACTTTACGTTTAGGTTTTTTTGTTGGGGATGAGATTAAAGTTAATAACCAATTGACAGTAACGTTAGGTTTACGAGCTGATAATACAAAATTTATAACAACACCGAAAACTGATAAATTTTTTAATGATACGGCCTTAGCAGCGTTTTCCGCCTATTACGATATGAAAGGTGCTCGTTCGGGTCAGATTGCGGATCCAAAATGGTCACTTAATCCAAGAGTTGGATTGGTTTACAAAATACCTGAAGAATCGCTTACAATCCGTGGAGGTTTTGGTATGTTTACCGGAAGAGTTCCACTGGTATGGCCGGGTGGTGTCTACAATAATAATGGTATCAGCATTGCGGGAATCAGGGGTAGCAATGTACCTTTCAGAGCAGATGCATTTAATCAATATGCTGCAGCCGATTTTGGTATTAACGTTCCAACTCCTTCTGGCCAAATCGACTTGATTGCCAAAGATTTTAAAATGAATAAAGTTTTTAGGACTTCTTTGGGTTTCGATAAATTATTGGGTCATAATTGGAAGCTGTCTGTGGATGGTATAGTAACGAAGAACATAAATGAAATTAATTATACAAGAGTAGATATGTTACCTGCTAGTTTAAAATCTGTGGGCGTCGATGTTCGAGATGTGTATTCATTATCAGGAAGTTTCCCAAGATCAATTCCCCTCAGGGCAAATGGAAGCTCACCATATACCGGCGTTTACCTATTAAGCAACCGTGAAGGTGATAAAGGATTTTCTTATAGTGTAACAACTACCATTGATAAGAGCTGGAATAATAACTGGTCTTTTAATGCTAACTACACTTACGGAAATTCTCAGGTAATAAATGAAGGAACCAGTTCACAAAACAATTCTCAGTGGCGTTTCATGGAAACTGTGAACGGGAGAAATAATATACAGTTATCGACAAGTGATTTTGATTTAGGGCATCGGATCAATGCGTTTGTTTCTAAGAAATTTACCTACGTAAATAAAAAGATGGCAACTACTATTTCTTTCGTTTACAATGGCCAAAGTGGAAACCCATACAGCTATGTTCTTAACAGGGGTATGATCAGAGATTTGGATAATTTTGAAACAAACGATCTTATTTATATCCCAACCCAAAATGACTTAACCAGCATGGTTTTCCTTTCTAATACTGTTGGTGGCGTTACTTATACACCTCAACAACAGAAAGATTTATTCAATGCTTACATTGAAGGTGACAGTTATTTAAAAAAGCGCCGTGGTCAATACGCAGAACGTAACGGAGCCCGGTTACCTTTTACAAATGTGATAGACTTAAAATTACAACAAGACTTCAACCTGAAGGTAGGAAGTAAAGTATACCAACTGCAGGTTACCTATGATGTATTCAATTTTACTAATATGCTGAGCAAGGATGCAGGTAAACAATACTTCATGCCAAATGATCAGTCAGTTATTCTTGATTTTACAGGGTATGTTAGCGCAACCAATCTTACCCCACAATATAGATTTACTACCCCAACCAATGGCAAACCTTATACTCTTTCTGATGGTGTGTTTAATAGTTCAAGGTGGACAAGCCAGCTAGGTGTAAGATTAACTTTCTAACACAAGCTTTAGAAGCCGATAAAAGGACTTACATATTTCGATTGCAAAAAACGCTATGACTGAAATCATAGCGTTTTTTTATGCGATTTTTTTTCATAAAATTTTAAACATCGCAATCATTATTTCAATAAAAATGAAGGCATCACCGAAAAAAATAGTAGCTCACAAATTGTTAAAAAGGCTTAACAATTTGATATCACTCAACAGCTCAATTTCAACAATTATACTAACAACTTTGCGCAAATTTTAAAAAACAACAAGATTTATGAGAAACAAAATCAATGTCCTCACAGCAATATTATTATTGCTTGGTTTTCTGGTAAAAGCTCAGGAGACTACGTCAGAAATACAAGGAATTGTTACTGACGCTACTAATGCCCCGTTGGTGGGCGCAACCGTAACTGCAATTCATTTACCAACCGGAACAAGGTATATAACTACCAGCCGGAAAGATGGCCGGTATAATTTACCCAATCTAAGGGTTGGCGGTCCTTACACTGTAAAAAGCACCTACGTGGGTTTTAAAGAACAACAACAAGAAGAAGTATTCTTAAATTTAGGTACCGCATTTAAAGTGGATTACGCATTAGCTGCCAACACATCCGAGTTAGGCGAAGTGGTTGTAACGGGCTATCGCAGTGATAAGGTATTTAGCCGCAGCCGCACAGGTTCTGCCGAAATTATAACCCGTCAACAAATTGACCGGTTGCCAACTACCAACCGAAGCATTGCCGATTATACAAGGCTTACCCCTACCGCTAACGGCAGCAGCTTCGCCGGTAGAAGTAGTTCTTTTAATAACCTTACTGTTAACGGTGCAAGTTTTAATAATACCTTCGGTTTAGCAGGTTCATTGGGCGGACAAACAAACTCA
>JBBQKO010000341.1:0-4303 GCA_038327005.1 Chitinophagales bacterium
AAAAATCATTATTGTGGGAGGTGGCAATGCCGGCCTCTCTGTTGCCTCTCAACTTTTAAAAAAAGACAAGCGCCTTCAAATAAGTATTATTGACCCATCGGAAAAGCATTATTACCAACCAGCCTGGACATTAGTTGGCGCAGGAATTTTTGATATTACTAAAACTGTCCGCAACGAAAAAGATTACATCCCCAAAGGAACCACGTGGATTAAAGATGCAGTAGCAACATTTCTCCCTGGTGAAAATAAAGTAGTTTGTAAAAGCGGTAGATCTTATGTGTACGATGTAATGGTCGTTTGCCCCGGTATACAACTTAACTGGGATAAAATAAAAGGGTTTAATGAAACATTGGGCGAAAATAATGTAACCAGTAATTACTCATTTGATACAGCACCATACACCTGGGAACTGATTAAGAATTTTAAATGCGGAACAGCCGTTTTCACCAATCCTGTTGGGCCGGTTAAATGTGGCGGGGCACCACACAAGATAATGTACCTGGCATGTGATTACTGGCGTAAGCAAGGCATGTTGGATAAATGCAATGTGCATTTTCTATCCGGTGCAGGGGTTATTTTTGATGTTAAGGAGTATGCAGTAACGCTAACCGATTTAATTAAGACGAATAATATACAACCCCATTTTGGCGTAAATGTAAATGCAATTGATGGTGTAAATAAAACCGTTTATTACGAAGAAAAAAATGCTGAGGGCATAGCAGAACAAAAAGAAATGAAGTTTGATATGTGCCATGCGGTGCCACCGCAGTCGGCACCTGATTTTATAAGGAACAGCCCTCTTGCCGATGCCAACAATCCTTTTGGTTTTGTGGAAGTAAATAAAGCATCATTGCAACATTCCCGTTACTCAAATGTTTTTTCCCTTGGTGATTGCATCAATGCACCAGCAAAAAAAACTGGTGCTGCTATTCGCAAAGAAGCCCCTGTTGTGGTGCAAAATATACTAGCTGTTTTAAATAGTCAGCCGGTGAGTGCTGTTTACGATGGGTACAGTGCTTGCCCGATTCCTACACAGTATGGTAAGCTGATGCTGGCAGAATTTGACTACAGTGGCAACCCCAAAATGAGCTTCCCGTTTGACCAGGTAAAACCAAGATGGAGCATGTGGATATTAAAAACAAAAATTCTTCCGTGGCTATACTGGAATAAAATTTTGAAGGGCACTGCATAATTTAATAACTATACTATTTACGATATGTTTTTTATTAAATTCAATGTCGTTTGTTTGGCCATGGACATTCCCCACCCGCCACTTGAGATTTTACTATCTAAGCAACAAATCCTTATTTTACGATGAATAATCCGGCCGTGCTCATCATATTAAAATATAAACTAAAGTAAACATGAAACGGATAATAATATTAGGGGCTGGTACTGCCGGAACAATGATGGCAAATCACCTGCGTCATAAATTAAACAAAGCCGATTGGGAAATTGATATCATTGATGAAAGAGAAGAACATCATTACCAACCCGGATATTTATTTCTGCCGTTTGATATATACAAGCCGGAAGATATCATTAAGTCTATTAAAGAGTTTATTCCTAAAGGCGTAAGATTACTGACTGATAAAATTGAAATGATAGATGCTACACAGCATTTAGTGAAGATGAAAAACGGAGATCAATTGCACTATGAGGTACTCATCATTGCTACCGGAGCTAAGATTGCTCCTGGTGAGGTGGAAGGCATGAAAGGAGCAGAGTGGCAAAAATCTGTATTTGATTTCTACACATTCGAAGGTTCTCTTGCACTAAGAAATAAATTAAGGGAATGGGAAGGTGGCCGTATGGTAGTTCATATTACCGAGATGCCCATTAAGTGTCCGGTGGCTCCCCTTGAATTTGCGTTCCTGGCAGATTCTTATTTCAAACATAAGCATATGAGAGATAAAGTAGAGATTATTTATGTTACGCCGCTAAGTGGTGCTTTTACAAAACCAAAGGCAACAGAAAAATTAGATCACTTACTGGCGGAAAAGAATATAAAAATTGAAAGTGATTTTTCGATTGCCGAAGTAGATAATGAGAATAAGAAGATAATTGATTATGGTGGACGTGAAATCTCTTTTGATTTGTTGGTTACTGTACCAACCAATAAAGGAGATGAACTGATGGAGAGATCCGGACTGGGAGATGATTTGAATTATGTACCTACCCATAAAGCCACTTTGCAGTCACAGGCTTATGAAAACATTTTTGTATTGGGCGATGCAAGCAATGTGCCTGCATCCAAGGCTGGTTCCGTGGCACATTTTGAAGCCGAAATTCTTACAGAAAATATTTTACGGTTCATCAGAGGCGAACCATTGAAAGAAGAATTTGATGGTCATGCCAATTGTTTTATCGAAACAGGCAATGGTAAAGCATTGTTGATAGACTTTAATTATACACATGAACCGGTGGAAGGCGCTTTTCCTTTCCCTGGCGTTGGACCATTAAGGCTTTTGCAGGAGAGCCGTATCAACCACATGGGTAAACTGGCCTTTCGCTGGATATACTGGAACATGCTATTAAAAGGAACACATATCCCTTTCGTGTCCGCTACGATGCAAAAAGAAGGAAAACATTTTGATTAACATTTTAAAAAATTAAAAAATGGAAAAGATAATTGCAGGAAAACCAATTGAAGTGAATGAAGAAGGTTATTTAACCAACTTCTCACAATGGACTAAAGAAGCAGGGGTAGAAATTTCGAAGGAAGCTAATATCAGCCTTTCGCCCCGTCACTGGGAGGTCATAAACTATCTGCAGGAAGAGTTTAAAAAGGAAGTGCCTTTAAGTATCCGTAAAATCGGCAAAAGCGGCGTAGTAGATATAAAAGAATTTTATGCATTATTTCCTAACGCCCCTTTAAAAACAGCCACAAAAATTGCAGGTGTACCAAAACCTGCCAGTTGCATTTAAGTAGAAACAGGTAAAAATTACAATCATGAATGAGTTTAATGGTGAAATAAAAAAAATGATGATCATACTTTCCAAAGCAACTTTGGAAAATGTATACGCCGCATTTGTACTGGCCAATGGTGCCAGGATGGAAGGTATTGAAGCCGAAATGTTTTTTACCTTTTTTGGATTGGAAGCCATCCATAAAAAGAAATTGGAGCACCTGCATGTTGCAACCGTTGGAAACCCGGCCATGCATATGCCAACCATGCTGGGCGGACTACCCGGTATGGAGGCGTTGGCAACTTCCATGATGAAAAAAGAAATGGAAAAAGTTGACATGCCGGATGTGCATGAATTCCTGGACATACTTACAGCCTCCGGGGTTAAACTTAGGGCCAGTAAGCTCGCCATGGAAATGTTTCATTATAAAAAAGAAGACATGTTTGATGATATTGATGGTGTGATAACGGTAGGTGACTTTTATAAACAAGGCAGCGGTTTGGGTACACACATGCTTTTTATATAATTGTAAACGGCATTTTTTTTTATCGCAACTTTGAGTCTCAAAAAGCAATGCCGCTATTAAATAGTTTCGGTGGTTAATAATTATATGAAAGAACTTAAGCAATACCTTCATCATTTGCCGCAGGAATTTATTGGCCAACTGGAGCAGTTTGGGATTGTAAAAAAATTTGAAGCAGACACTGAAATATTGAGAGAAGGTCAGTATGTAAAGTTAGTGCCGCTTGTATTGGAAGGAGTAGTAAAAGTATTTACCCGGCATGGCGATAAGGAACTGCTGTTGTATTATATTGAGAGTGGTGAAAGTTGCATCATGTCATTTAATGCCGGTTTTAAAAACAGCCCCAGTAAAATTTTTGCTGTGGCTGAAGAAAATGCTGTTTTACTGTTAATGCCATCGGAAAAAGTAAATCAATGGATAAAGACATATCCGTTACTGAATGAACTTTTTTATAACCTCTACGACCAGCGATATGAAGCATTACTGGATACCATCAACCAACTGCTGTATAACAAACTCGACCAGAGATTGTATAGCTACCTGATAGAGAAAAGCAAACAAAAGAATAACAACGTAGTGAACATGCGTCACAGGGAAATTGCGGTAGAATTAGGAACAGTGAGGGAAGTGATCAGCCGGGTAATGAAGAAGTTGGAGCATGAAGGTAAAATACTGCAGTTGCCTAACGGGATAGAAGTTTTATAGGCTGGTAACCCATGTCACCAGTTTATATGTTTTGTAGTTTTACCTTTGCCTTTTACTAACAAATAAAAATTAAAATTATGAAAAAGAACATGGGCTCTGCCGACCGAATCATCCGTTTTTTATTAGCAGCCGTATTTGCCTGGCTTTACTTTGGGGGCATCGTTA